>JANLOU010000427.1:0-17995 GCA_031366735.1 Candidatus Eiseniibacteriota bacterium | reverse complement strand
CCGGCACGCCCATCGAGTCGGCCATCGCGAGCAGCCGGCGCATCGGCAGCCGGAAGCGGATCATCTGGGCGCGGAGCGAGTCCGGGAGCATGCGCAGGCTGTCCGCGGTCTCGAACAGGCGGTCGAAGCGCAACTCCAGTGTGTCGCGCAGGAGCGTCGTGTCGGCGAACGCGAAGCGCGACGACGTGCGAGCCGGGGGGGCTTGGGCCCGGCCGGGCATGGCATGGCTGGCAAGGCCGAGCAACACCGGCAGGACGAGTAGGGCGAGGCGTCTGGTCTGCGTCATTCCGAGCGGTCGCTTGGCTCCGGGTCCTGGTCGAGGCGGTGCGGACTCCCAAGACGGCCCAGCATCGGCAGGAGACCCGCGACCATCATAGTGCCATACACCGAGCCCGAGGCGCCTGTGGCAAAAAGCCGCCCGGGAGTGGACAGGAACAGTCCGAACTGTCCTCGTCATCGGCACTCGGCACGCGCGGGCGGAGCCCTGCTTGCGGTCCCGCCGCCGGCGGCGCGCCGGAGGGCGCCGGACGGCCGCAGCCGTCATGTTCACTCTGGCTGAACCTGCCGCTGGCCGCGTAACCCATTGCCCTGGAGTGATCTGCCGAGCCGGTCGTTCCCTCGGCAGGGCTTGCGGGTTTGCCGCCCGGTCGCGCTGGATGCTAGCTTGCCGCCGCTTCTGCGGGCCTCGGCATCGCGGTCGGGGTTTTCGGTGCCGATTTTGCTTAAGGCGGTGCGCGCTCTACTGTCTCCGTCCCACTCCCAGCTCACGAGGCACGGATGTTTCTCGATAGCCTGATGGGGTTCTTCTCCACCGATGTGGCCATGGATCTCGGCACGGCGAACACGCTGGTCTGGGTCAAGGGCCGCGGTATCGTCCTCAACGAGCCGTCCGTCGTCGCCGTGGAGAAGAGCACGAACAAGGTCCTCGCGGTGGGTAGCGAAGCGAAGCTCATGCTCGGCCGCACACCCGACGAGATCAACGCGATCCGGCCTCTCAAGGACGGCGTCATCGCCGACTTCCAGGTCACCGAGCACCTGCTGCGGGAGTTCGTCCAGCGTGTGCAGAAGCACAAGTTCCTCGTGCGCCCGCGCATCATCATCTGCGTGCCATCGGGCATCACCGAGGTCGAGAAGCGCGCCGTCATCGATTCCGCGGTGCGCGCCGGCTGCCGCGAGGTGCTGCTTGTGCCCGAGCCCATCGCCGCGGCGATCGGCGTGGACCTGCCCGTGGACACGCCGACCGGCAACATGGTGGTGGACATCGGCGGTGGCACCACCGAGATCGCGGTCATCGCGCTCAATGGCATCGTCACCAAGACCAGCATCCGCACGGGCGGCGACGAGATGGACGAAGCCATCATGAATTACGCCAAGAAGGCCTACAACATGCTCATCGGCGAGCAGACGGCCGAACGCATCAAGATCGAGATCGGCTCGGCGTTCCCGCTGCCCGAGGAGATGGACATGGAGATCAAGGGCCGCGATCTCGTGCGCGGCATTCCGCGCACCCTGCGCGTCTCCTCGGTCGAGATCCGCGAGGCGCTGCAGGAACCGGTCGGCCAGATCGTCAACGCGTTGCGCGAGTCGCTCGAACGCACGCCCCCGGAACTGGCGGCGGACATCGTGGACCGCGGCATCTACATGACGGGCGGCGGCGCGTTGCTGCGCGGGCTGGACCTGCTCATGCGCGAAGTCACGAACCTCAATATCCGAGTGGCGCAGGACCCGCTCACCTGCGTCGTACGCGGCGCGGGCAGGATCCTCGAGCATCTCGAGGATTACGAGAAGGTCATCCTGAGCGGGCACCGGGACTAGAGGGCGGCCCTCGCGGCCGACGAGAACCCACCTTGTCCAGCATCCTGCCTCCCGCCGAGCGCCGCAGTGTCATCCTGGTGATGACCTATGCGGCGCTCTCGCTCTTGCTGCTCGTCGTGGGCGAGCGCATTCCCACCGCCGCCCTGCGGGGTGCGGGGGCGTTCGTGTTCGAGCCGTTCGACCGCATCGCCCTGTGGGGCGATCGCGCCCTGTTGGCGTGGCGCGAGAATCAGGACCTGCATCGGCGCATCACCACGCTCGAGTTGCAGAATCACCAACTGCGCGGCGCGCTGCAGGAGAACCAACAGTTGCGCGCGCAACTCGGGCTACCGGAGTGGCGTGGCTTGGTCGTGCGCCCGGTCGAGGTGCTGGCATTGAGCGGGGACCCCACGCCCACGGCCGCAACGCTGAGTGCGGGCGCCAAGCAGGGCGTGCATGTCGGCGATGCGGTGATGACCAGCGACGGGCTGATCGGCAGGGTGAGCGAGGTCTACGGCACGCTGTCGCGCGCGTCATTGCTCACCGACCCCAACATGGCAGTGGCATGCGAGGTCGAGAGCACCGGCGTCAATGGCATCCTGCGCTACACCCCCGCGCCGCAACCGCGCCTGCTCATCACCGCAGTGCCCTTGGCGGATACCATCCGGGTGGGCGAGCGGGTCATGACCTCGGATCTCTCCGTGCGTTTTCCGCGGGGCATCCCCGTGGGGGTGGTCACGCGCATGACGCGCGATGCGACCGGGCTGATGCAGGAGATCGAGGTGCAGCCCGCCGCGCGACTCTCGCGCATGCGGCATGCGTTCATCGTGCCCGGCCCGACACTGCCCAAAGATGGCATGATCCGGCCCCGGCTCGAGTTCGAACCCGTGCGCAGCGCCGTGACGGGCGCGCTGACCCCGCGTGACAGCACGGGGCGCGCGCGATGAGACCCCTGTTCGGTTTCCTCTGGCTCGCGGCCGTCGCGCTGTTGATCCGTTCGACCGCCCTCTCGAGCCTTGCCACTCACGGCATCGTGCTCGATGTGCTCGCATTCGCCACGGTGGTGTGGGCGCTGCGCCATGGCGATGCATGGGGCTCCACGCTGGGATTCCTCTTGGGGCTCGCGGCGGATCTCGATGCGGCGCACTGGCTGGGTCGGCATGCCCTGGGGCTCTCGCTGCTGGGGTATGCGGTCGGGCGGCTGTCGAATACGCTGGTCCGAGAGAGTGCGCGCACGCAATTCGTGATGCTCGCCACCGCCACGGCGCTGCACCAGTTGTGGAGCGCGGCGTTCGAATGGACCGGCGGCGCGGCGGGCGTGCCCTACCTGCTCTCGCGTGTGCTGGTCGCCACCTTGGCGACCGCGCCGGTCGGAACACTTCTACTCATGGGACTGCGACGGCTCACGGGCCGGCCGCTGTTCGGACATGCCCAGCGGACCTCCTCGACACATCCGGGATGAACGCTTCGGCGTTCTCGGCGCGATCGTGCTCGCGGGCTTCGGCCTCGTCGCGATGGGCTTGCTGCGACTTCAAGTCGTGCAGCACGAGGAACTCAGCCGACTGTCCGAGCAGAATCGGATCCGCCTCGATGTGATCCGTGCGCCGCGTGGTGCCATCCGCGATCGGTTCGGCCGCCTGCTCGCGGACAATCAGCCCAGCTTCGACATCGTGTTCCGGCCGTTGCCGGCCGAGAGCACCATACGAGCGCGGGCCGTGGTGCATCAGGATTGGATCCTGCGGGTGGCGGCCCTTGTGGCGGACGACACCACGAATGTGAAGCGTCGCGTGATCGATGCGAATCGCACCGGCCAGACCGCCATTCTGCGCCGCAACGCGCCGTACGCTGTGATGGCGGCGGTCGAGGAATCGCGCGGCGATCTGTCCGGACTCGATGTGCAGGTCGCGCCGATCCGGCGCTATCCCGAAGGCACGCTGGGGGCGCAGTTGTTGGGATACGCCGGCGAGATCAACGATCGCGAGTTGGAGAAGCGCAGGGACAAGGGCTACCGGTTGGGGGATCTGATCGGGAAGACCGGCGTGGAGCAACAGTATGAAGAACTCCTGCGCGGCGTGGATGGCGCCGAGTTCGTGGTGGTGAATGCCAGAGGCAAGCGTGTCTCGACGCTCTCGGAAGGCCCACCGCGTCTGCCCGAGCCCGGGCATGATGTGTTCCTCACCGTCGATCTGGATGTGCAGCGGGCGATGGAAGAGGGCATGAGTACCATCGAGCGTGGCGCTGCGGTGGCGCTCGACCCGCGCGATGGTGGCGTGCTGGCCATGGTGAGCAAGCCGGTGTTCGATCCCAATGAGTTCTCGCGCGGGATCTCGTTCGCGCGTTGGCGGGAGCTGGGCACGGGGGGCGGCGATCCGCTGCTGAACCGCGCCATCCAGAGTGCCTACCCGCCGGGCTCCACCTTCAAGGTCATCACCATGCTGGCCGGCCTGCGCTATGGGCTGGTCGCACCGCAGACCCACGAGCCGACCTCCTGCACCGGCGGATATTTCTTCGGGGGCCGCCGGTTCGGTTGCTGGAACAAGACCGGTCATGGCAGCCTCGATCTCATCGACGCGCTCAAGCTGTCCTGCGATGTCTATTTCTACCAACTCGGGCTCAAGCTGGGACTCGACCGCTTGCAGAACACCGCCAAGGCCATGGGGCTTGGCGCACGCACGGGCATCGACCTGCCCAACGAACGGCGGGGGCTCGTGCCGGACGACGCCTACTACAACAAACACTTCAAGACCGGAAAGTGGCCGCGGGGCGTGTTGCTCAACCTGGGGATCGGGCAGGGCGAGTTGCTCACCACGCCACTGCAGTTGGCCACCATGACCGCATTGACCGCCAACGGCGGCCGAGCGGTGCGCCCCCATGTGGTGCAGCGCATCCAGGGCGTGCCCGACTTCCGGATCGAGAAGCCGCTGGCGACCGGTCTCCAGACCGATCCCGCCAACTGGGCCGCCGTGCATGAGGCGATGCGGCGCGTGGTCGAGAACGGCACGGCGGGCGCAGCGCGCATCCCCGGCGTGCCCGTCGCCGGCAAGACGGGCACGGCGCAGAACCCGCATGGCAATGATCATGCGCTGTTCGTGTGTTATGCCCCGATCGATACTCCCGTGATCGCCATGGCGGTAGTGGCCGAGAACAGTGGTCACGGCGGAAGCATCTCGGCGCCGATCGCGGCGCATGTGATCCGCCGCATGCTCGTCAAGGACTCGGTCGCCGTGGCGCCCCCTCGAATGGTGGTGGCGCGGCGGGATCCAGCCGCAGCCGACACGGTGGGGGACTGATGCGCGTCCGCATGCCCTACCTGGACTGGTCGCTGCTCGTGGCCACGCTCGGGCTCATCACCATCGGACTGCTGACGGTCTACAGCGCCACCTCCGTGCCGGGCGCGCACGAGGGGCTCTGGTTCAAGCAGCTCATCTGGTTCGGCATCGCCTTTGGCGCCGCCGGGGTGGTGGCCGCGCTGCATTACCGCATCTACGATTCGCTCGCATGGCCTGCGTACGGCGTCTCATTGCTGTTACTGGTGCTGGTGTTCCTGATCGGGACCGAGCGCCTGGGCGCCAAGCGTTGGATCGAGCTCGGCCCGCTGCAGTTCCAGCCGAGTGAGCTCGCAAAGCTCGCCACCATCTTCGTGTTGGCGCGTTATTTCGATCACGCCAAACTCGACCTCACTCGCGTCCGCTGGTGGTTGCCGCCGTTCTTCATCGCCATGGTGCCGTTCGTCCTGGTGGCGAAGGAACCGGACCTGGGCACGGCGTCGAGCTTTCCCGCCATGCTCATCGCCATGTACTTCTGGGCGGGCATGCCGGCGGGACAGCTGTTGTTGGGATTGTCCCCGATCTTCAATGTGGCGCTGTTCTTCCTGACCGGAACCGTGTGGTGGTTCATCGCGCTGTTCCTGGGACTGCTGGCATTCGCGCGGCCCAAGCTCCAGGTGCTGGTGGTGATCGTGGCCCTGAACGGAGCGGTCGCGGTCGCGCTGCCCAACCTGTGGAACCACCTGCACGACTAACAGAAGCGCCGCATCGAGACCTTCATCAATCCTGACCATGATCCGACGGGCGCCGGCTATCAGGTGATCCAGAGCAAGATCGCCATTGGTTCGGGGGGCGTCACCGGCAAGGGCTACTTGAAGGGCAGCCAGAAAGCGCTGTCGTTCCTGCCCATGCGCCACACCGATTTCATCTATTCGGTGGTCGGCGAGGAACTGGGATTGCTTGGCTCGCTGACGGTGGTGATACTGTATGCCATCGTCATCCTGCGGGGGTTCCACCTTGCGGCGGTGGCACGGGATGGATTCGCGGGCTTGATGGCCGTGGGCGTCGTCACCGCGCTGTTCTTCCATGTCATGGTCAATATGCTCATGACCATCGGGTGGGCGCCGGTCACGGGAGTGCCCTTGCCGTTCCTGTCCTACGGCGGCACCGCGCTCATCGTGAACTGCATCCAGATCGGTCTTCTCCAGAATGTGGCGCTTCGGCGTCGGGAGTATTGATGCATCCGGATCTCCTGAACCTGGGACCCCTGCACATCCGTTCGTATGGGCTGATGATGGCCGTCGCGTTCCTCGTGGGCACATGGCTCGGGCTGGTCGAGGCGCGCCGACGCGGGCTCGACGAGGACAAGCTGGTCAATGTCATCCTGATCACGCTCATCGCCTCGATCCTGGGGGCACGACTGTTGTATGTGATGGAACATCTGCAGGAGTTCCGCCGCGAGTGGGGGAGCGTCTTCGCACTCTGGCAGGGCGGACTCACACTCTACGGCGGGCTGACGGCGGGCGTATTCGCCGGGCTGTTGGCCGCGCGCCGATTCGGGCTGCCCATGTGGCTGGTCGCGGATGCGCTCACGCCTTCCCTCGCGCTGGGCACCATGTTCGGGCGCGTGGGATGTTTCCTGAATGGTTGTTGCTACGGCAAGCCGACGCTGCTCCCGTGGGGGGTCCACTTTCCGCACGACTCGTTCGCCTATCTGGAGTTCGGCGACACGCCTGTGCATCCCTCGCAGCTCTACAACGCGCTCGTGGGGCTGGTGTTGTTCGCCGCGCTGTGGTTCTCGCGCAAGCGCTTCCGCGTGCCCGGGGTCATGTTCTGGAGCTTCATCATCCTGTTCGGCCTGATGCGCCTGCCCATCGACATGACCCGCGCGTACGAATCCGAGGCGGTGTTGTTGCGCATGGGAGTCCTCGAGTTGACCGAGAGTCAGATCATGAGTGTGGGCATGGTGTTGTTCGGAGCTCTCATGATCGCGCGTCTGCGTCGCGCGGCGCCGCAGACGGCAGCGTGAGCGAGACCCTGCAGATCGCGGTGCTGGGCGATCCCCTGCGCTACACGCGTTCGCCCGACCTGTACCGGGCGGGCTGCTCGGCGCTGGGCCTGGGCTGCATTCCCTACGCCGCGCGCACGCCAGTCCCCGACCTCGAGCAGCGCCTGCACGATCTGTCCACCCGCGGCTTCGTGGGTTGCAATCTCACCTATCCACTCAAGGAACATGGGCTCGACATGGTCGCGCGCGCCTCGGTCGGCGCGGAACGCGCACGCTCGGTCAATACAATCGCCTTCAAGGACGAGGGCTGGTACGGCGAGTCGACCGACGGTCCGGGCTTCATCGACCTGCTTGCTGAGCTGCGCTATGACCCTGCGCAGCAACGAGTTCTATTGCTTGGTTCAGGTGGTGCTGCACGCAGTCTGGCGCTCGCGCTGGAGTGGGCGGGGTGCCGCGATGTGCGGGTCAGCGCGCGCAAGCCCGACGACGCGAAGTTCGCCTGGGGCGAAGGCCTGCAGCCGCGGTTCCTGGGCTGGAGATCCGCCGAGGAAGTCGACGCGCTCAAGGATGCGACGGTGGTGGTGAACTGCACGCCGCTCACAGGCGCCGAGGGGCCGGCGGATCCCGCCACGCTCGCGCGGACCGCGCTCGTCGTCGACCTCACCTATCAACCCGAGCTCACGCCGTGGGTCCTGGCGAATCGCCGCCTGGGCATCCACGCCGTCGACGGACTCGGGCTGCTCGTGCATCAGGCACGCCGCTCGCTCTCGCTGTGGATCGGCAGGGAGGTTCCCGTGGAGCCGCTCGCCCGCGCGGTGGGTTGGCCGCGATGACCGGGGCGTCACTCGCACGCTTCGCGATTGGCTGGGCGGCCGATGTGACCGCCTTCGCACTGCCGCAGCGCTGCCCGGGTTGCGGGGATGCGGCGAAGCCCTCGCGCCTGCTCTGTGCCGCGTGCCTCACGCGCATCCCGCGGTTGAGCACGCCGCTGTGCGCGCGCTGCATGGCCGCGGGGCATGACCCCGCGCCTTGTGCACGCCACACGGGCTACGGCGTGTTCGCTGCTTGGCTCTACGATGATCGCGCGGCAGCGCTCGTGCAGGCGTTCAAGTATGCCGAACGCCCCGCGTTGGCTTCGGCGCTGGGTGACTCGCTCGCCGCGGCGGTGCCCCGGGCGTGGCTCCGTCCCGACCTGGTGCTCGAAGTGCCGCTGCACCCCGCGCGTGAGCGGGAGCGCGGTTACAATCAGGCTGCCCTGCTGGCCGACGCGCTCGCGGATACCTTGGCGGTGCCGCGCTGGCCGGGCGCATTGCTTCGCACGCGCGCGACATCGCCGCAGGCACGCCTGGGTGGAGAGGCGCGGCGTCGCAATCTGGCGGGCGCATTCGCCGCGCGCCACCCCGAACGCCTTGCGGGTCGTCGTATCCTGCTGGTCGACGATGTGCTCACCACGGGAGCGACGCTCGAGGCCTGTCTTGACGTGCTCGCGGATTCGGGTGCCATCGCCGCCGGCGTGACCCTCGCCTGGGCGCAGTAGTCCCCAAGCTCCATTCGCCAAGGAACCCTTCGTGTCCCATCTGCACATCCCCGACGGCGTCCTGCCGCCCATCGTCTGGATCATCGGGCTGGCGCTCGCCGGCCTGCTGCTCGCGCTCTCGGCGCGCTTCACGCGCCACATCGGCCCGCAACGGATCGCGTTCCAGAGCGCGCTGGGCGGCATCATGCTGGCCGTCATGGCGATCCCCGTGCCGATCACGGCGTTCGATTACTGCATGACGCTGGCTGGCCCGGTGGGGGTGCTGCTCGGTGGTTGGGGCGGGTTCCAGGTGAGCTTCGTCGTCACCCTGATCCTCGCGCTCATGGGACAGGGCGGCTTCACCGTGGTCGGGCTCAACGCGCTGGTGCTTGGTCTGGGCGCCGTGCTGGCGCGCAGCGTCTATCTGGGCTCGGCTCGGCGCCTTGGCCCCGCGCGCGCCATGGCTGCGGCGACAGCGATCTCGCAGCTCGTGTCGACGCTGGTCTGGGTGCTGGTGTTGTGGCTCAGCGTGGTGCTCACGCCCGCGATCGCCCGCGAGCACGAGGTGGCCGAAGGCCTGCGCTTCCTCCAGCGGGGGCTGCTCTTCACGGTGCTCGTCCCCATGTTGGCGGCCGCCATCGCACTCGAGTCGCTGCTGGCGTATGGTCTGGCGCGTTTCCTGTCCCGGGTCCGCCCGGACCTGCTCCCGGAGTTGCCGGGGCACGAGAGCGCCCGCGCGACCCCGCGCGACTGACCCGCAGGTGCCCCATGATCAACACCTTCGCCCAGATCGACTATCTCGCCAGCGCGGGCCGTTCGCCCTGGCATCGCGCGAGCGCCATCAGCAAGATGGGGCTCACGCTGCTGTTCGTGTTGCTCGCGGTGTTCACGCCGTCGTGGGGCAGCTTGCTGGGGCTGCTCGTGACTTCGTTCGCGCTCTGCCTTTCGGCCCAGCTGCCCGCAGCGCTCATCGGGGTTGCTGCCAGCACACCCATCCTGTTCAGCGCCATCTTCGTGTTCGCGCACTGGCAGGGCGAGTGGCGTGAGCCGCTCGTGCTGATCATGCGCCCCATGATCTCGAGTCTCACGGCGATGTGGCTCGTTGGCACCACACCCTATCCCGATCTGTTCGCGCCGCTCTCGCGCGTGCTTCCGCGCGTGGTGGGCGATAGCCTGTTCCTCACCTACCGGGCGGTGTTCGCGCTCCTGGCGCGGACCGAGCGACTATGGAAGGCGATGTTCCTGCGGGGCGCCATGACGGGCTCCCCAGCGCGGCGCGTCCGGATGATGGGGGAGGCCGTGGGGACGCTCGTCCTGTCGGGCTTCGACCGCAGTCAGCGGCTCTATCAGACCATGCTGTTGCGAGGGCATTCGGGCCGCATCTGCGGTTGCCGACATTATCTTGCCTGGACCGCGGCGGACCGCTGGGTGCTCGCCGCGGCGCTGTGGGCGGTGGCACTCACTGTGGTGATGCGCGGGTGGAGGCTCGCGTGAGCAATCCCATCGTGCATGTCTCGTGCGTGCGGCATACCTACCCCGACCGCACCACCGTGCATCTGTGTGGACTTGACTTCGTGGTGGAACCGGGCGAGCGGGTGGTCATCCTGGGCCCCAACGGTTGCGGCAAGAGCACGCTCCTGTATCACATCCTCGGCTTGCTCACGCCGCAGGAGGGTGATGTCCGCGTGTTCGGCGTGGACCCCGCAAAGCAGTTCAGCAAGATCCGCGAGCGGATCGGGGTGTTGTTGCAGAATGCCGACGAGCAGATCATCGCGCCCACCGTGTTCGATGATGTGTCGTTCAGCCCGCGCAACTACGGCTACACGGATGCCGAGGTGCATCAGAAAGTGCGCGCGGCATTCGCCAAGACCGGCATCGAGCATCTGGAGCACAAGGTCTGTCACTACTTATCCGGTGGCGAGAAGCGCAAGGTGGCGCTCGCAGGTGCGCTGGTGCTGGAGCCCGAACTGCTGGTGCTCGACGAGCCGTTCGAGGGTTTGGACCCCGCCAGCCGCAACGAGATCGTGGAGTTGCTCAACCGCTTGAATCGCGAGCAGGGTGTCTCGCTCGTGGTGGCCACACACGATGTGCAACTGGTCGCCCCGCTCGCCGACAAGGTGTATGTGCTACGCAAGGGTGGCGAGATCGTGGCGCAGGGCCCGCCCGCCGAGATCTTCCGCGATGTCGACCTGCTCAAGTCCACGAACATCGAACCGCCCGTGCTGGCCGAACTGTTCCAGCGGCTCGAGGCGAGCGGCATCGCGCTGGGCCGCCCGAGCACGGTCGAGGATGCGCTGCAGCGTCTGCTCGCGTGGGGCCAGCAGCGCCCGGGCGATCCCGCGTGAGTGAGGATCTGTTCGGCGAGCCCGCCGTGCCGATCGGCGGTGGCATCGAGGAGCCCGGACCGAATGCTCCACTGGCCGATCGCATGCGCCCGCGCACATTCGAGGAGTTGGTCGGGCAGCAGCATATCCTTGCACCGGGCAGTCCCGTTGCGCTCATGCGGGTGGGACGCCATCTGTCGAGCATCGTGCTGTGGGGACCGCCGGGCACGGGCAAGACGACTCTTGCGCGATTGATCGCGCGCACGGCGGGCGTGCCTTTTGTGCAACTCTCCGCGGTCCTGAGCGGCGTCAAGGAAGTGAAGGAAGTGATGGAGCAGGCCGCGCGTGCGCGCAAGCGTTCGGGCAAACCGACGCTGCTCTTCGTGGACGAGATCCATCGCTTCAACAAGGCGCAACAGGATGCGTTCCTGGCCCATGTCGAGCGGGGGGACATCGTCCTGATCGGCGCCACGACCGAGAATCCCAGCTTCGAAGTGAACTCCGCGCTGCTCTCGCGCGCGCGCGTGCTCGTGCTCAAGGAGTTGCAGCCCGAGGATGTGAAGCAACTGCTCGTGCGCGCACTGGCGTCCGAGCACGGCCTGGCGGGTGCAGTCGTCGCCAGTGAGGAAGCCATCGAGTTGTTGGCCGCTGCCGCCGATGGCGATGCGCGCCGGGCCCTGACCACGCTTGAGATCGCCGCGGCGAGTGCGCAGGCCGACGGCCGGGCCATCACCGCGGACGATGTCCGTGGCGCCATGTCCCGCCGACATCTGCGCTACGACCGCGCGGGCGAGGAGCACTTCAACCTGATCAGCGCGTTGCACAAGAGCCTGCGCGATTCCGATGTGGACGGGAGCCTGTACTGGTTCGGTCGCATGGTCGCAGCGGGCGAGGACGCGCTGTACATCGCGCGGCGCCTGGTGCGGTTCGCCAGCGAGGATGTGGGCGAGGCCGATCCGCAGTCGCTGCTGGTGGCGACGGCCGCGTTCCAAGCGTACCACCAGCTTGGCTCGCCCGAAGGCGAGTTGGCGTTGGCGCAGGTCGTCGTGCACCTGGCGCAGGCACCCAAGAGCAATGCCGTGTATGTGGCCTACGGCGCGGTGATGGCCGAGATCGAGCGCAGTGGTTCCTTGCCGCCGCCGCTGGTGATCCGCAATGCGCCCACGAAGCTCATGAAAGACCTTGGCTATGGGGCGGGCTATGCCTACGCGCCGGACGACCCCGAGGGCGCGAAGCAGCAACAGCATCTCCCGGATGAGTTGGTGGGGAGGACCTTCTTCCCTCGCCGAAGTGTCTGAGGCGCCGCCGCGGTTGGACGCGGGCGCCAATCCACTGGCATCCTCCGCCCCACCTCTCATCTCAGGAGACCGTGCCTCATGAAGAAGCTCCCTGCCAACGCCTATGGTCATTTCTCGCCGGATGGTCGTGAATACATCATCACCCGGCCCGACACGCCCAAGCCCTGGGTGAATGTGATCTGCCCGGGCAAGTACGGCACCGTGATCTCGCAGGGCGGCTCTGGCTACTCGTGGTGTACGCATGCGCAGCACAATCGGTTGACCCGGTGGGAGCAGGATCTCGTCAAGGACGAGTGGGGCAAGTTCCTGTACTGCCGCGACCGCGAAAGTGGCAAGCACTGGTCGCTGGGGTGGCAGCCCGTCAAGGCCAAGCCGTCGCGCTACCAGGTGCGCCACGGGGTCGGTTACACGGTCATCGAATCCGTCAATGACGGGATCGAGTCCGAGTACACGATCTTCGTGCCCGAGGGGGAGACCTGCGAGGTCTGGTATGTGCAGCTCACGAACCATTCCACCCGCACCCGCAAGCTCGATGTGTTCACCTACCTCGAGTGGAATCTGGGCCCCTCGCCCGATACCCATCGCGAGTTCCACAAGCTGTTCATCGAGACCGAAGTGGTCAAGAGCGCGCACGCGATGCTGGCGACCAAGCGCCTCAATACCATCGCGGAGCATGGGCGCGGCCAATCGTGGAATGTCGAGTGGCCCCATGTCGCGTTCCTGTCCTCGTCGGTGGAACCGTTTTCATGGGAGAGCGACAAGGACCGCTTCCTCGGCCAGTACGGCTCACTCGCATCCCCAGCCGCGATGAAGGCCAAGAAGCTCTCGGGCCTGACCGGCAAGTGGCAGGACGGCATCGGCGCTCTGCAGATCCCCGTCTCGCTCAAGCCGGGCGAGACCAAGGAAGTGATCTTCACGCTGGGCCAGGCCGAGACGCGGCCCGAAGCGCTGAAGCTGGCCAAACGATATCGGACCGGCAAGCAGGTCATGGCGGCCTTCCGTCGCACGCAGAAGTTCTGGGACGCCTTGCTGTCCCCGCTCGAAGTCCACACTCCCGACGCCGCCTTCGATGTGCTCACGAACACCTGGCTCAAGTACCAGAGCATCTCGTGCCGCTTGTGGGGCCGCACGGCGTACTACCAGACGGGCGGGGCCTATGGGTTCCGCGACCAGCTTCAGGATTCGCAGGTGTTCCTGCCGCTGGCGCCTGATCACACCCGGCGCCAGATCCGCTTGCACGCAGCGCACCAGTTCACCGACGGCACGGCCTACCACTGGTGGCATCCGCTGACTGAGGATGGTCTCAAGAAGCCGCTCAATGACGACCTGCTCTGGCTGCCGTTCGTGACGCTCAACTACATCCGTGAGACCGGGGACTTCTCCATCCTCGCCGATGATGTGCCGTTCTTGCTCGAGCCCAAGAAGTACACGCGCGAGTCGTACTCGATCGAGGAGCACTGCCTGCGGGCGATCGATTCGTTCTGGACCCGGTTGTCCCCGCGCGGTGTGCCGCGCATGGGAGCGGGCGATTGGAACGACGGGCTGTCGGCCATCGGCTTGCGGGGCAAGAGCGAGAGCGTCTGGCTCGCCCACTTCCTGATCGGCATCCTGGACGGCTGGTGCGAGATGGAATCGCGCCGCGAGAAGCCCGATGCCAAGCGCATCACGCGCTACACGCGCGCCGCCGCGAAGATGCGCAAGGCGGTGAACGAGCACTTCTGGGATGGCGATTGGTATCAGCGTGCCACCAAGGACAGCGGCGAGGTGATCGGCTCGCGCAAGAACACCGACGGGCGCATCTACCTGAATGCGCAGACTTGGGCGATCCTGCACGATGTGGCCCCCAAGGCGCGCATTCCCAAGTTGCTCAAGTCCATGGCGAAACATCTGTACAAACCCTATGGCCCGGTCCTGCTGGCGCCGGCCTACCGTACGGTGGATGAGACCATCGGCTATCTGACGCGCTACTCGCCGGGGTCGCGCGAGAACGGTGGCCTGTATACGCACGCGGGTGTGTGGGCGATCCAGGCCGAGTGCAAGCTGGGGCGAGCGGCCGAGGCGTGGAAGCTCTACACCAGCTTCTGTCCCGTGTACCGCGGCCAGGACCCCGACCACTATGTGGCCGAGCCCTATGTGACCCCGGGGAATGTCGATGGCCCCGATTCGCCGTTCCACGGCCGGGGTGGGTGGACCTGGTACACCGGCTCGGCATCGTGGCTGTTCCGGATCAGCACGGAATGGATCCTGGGCGTGCGACCGACCTTCGACGGGCTATTGGTGCAGCCGTGCATCCCGCCGCATTGGCAGGGCTTCCGCATGAAGCGGGTGTTCCGCGGCGCGACCTACCACATCACGGTCAAGCGGGGCGGTACGCGCGGCGTGACAGTGGACGGCAAGGCGATCCGGGGTTGGACCATCGCGCCCCATGCCGACGGACAGGATCATCAGGTCGAGGTGCGGCTCTAGCCGCGGCCGGGCCAAGGGAGGACGACTCGTGACACATCGCAAGAAGATGGCGATCCTCGTGGGCGGTGGGCCCGCCCCCGGAATCAACGCCGTGATCGGCGCGGCCACGATCCGCGCCTGCGTCGAGGGCGTCGAGGTGGTGGGCGTCGAGGATGGATTCGAGTGGTTGATGCAGGGCGATATCGACCATGTGAAGCCGCTGACGATCGAAGGGGTGAGCCGGATCCACTTCCGGGGCGGATCGCATATCGGGATCTCGCGGGCGAATCCCACCCTGAATCACGATCATCTGGAGAATGCGGTGATCTCTTTGCTGCGGATGGATGTGACCGGGTTGGTCACGATCGGTGGCGATGACACGGCGTACTCCGCCCTGTGCCTGGAGCGCCAGAGCAAGGGGCGCATCCATGTGGTGCATGTCCCCAAGAGCATCGACAACGACCTGCACCTGCCGGCGCATGTCGATACCTTCGGGTTCCAGACCGCCCGGCATGTGGGCGTGGAGATCGTGAAGAACCTGCTGGTGGATGCCAAGACCACTTCGCGCTGGTACTTCGTGATCGCCATGGGGCGCAAGGCCGGCCACCTGGCGCTGGGGATCGGCAAAGCGGTCGGCGCAACGCTCACCCTCATTCCCGAAGAGTTCAGCCTGCGTCCGATCCGCCTCAAGACGCTGGTCGACACGCTGGTGGGCGCGATCATCAAGCGGATGAACGATGGCCGCCGTGACGGCGTGGCCGTGATCGCCGAAGGGGTCGTGCTCGACATCGATCCCGCGGATCTGGCGCAACTCGAGAATGCCGAACGCGATGCGCATGGGCATGTGCGCATTGCCGAGGTGAACATCGGCGAGATCCTCAAGCAGGCGGTCGAAGCGCGCCTGCGGGACTTTGGCGTGAAGAGCACCATCGTTGCCAAGAATGTCGGCTACGAGCTGCGCTGCGCCGACCCGATCGCGTACGACATGGAGTATTCGCGCGACCTGGGCTACTGCGCGGCGAAGTACCTGCTGCAGGGTGGCAACGGCGCGGTCGTGACCATGCAGGCGGGCCGTTTCGTTCCCGTGCCATTCGACGAGTTGGTGGACCCCGCGACGGGTCGTACCGCGGTGCGCCTGGTGGATGTGCATTCGACGCGCTACTCGATCGCGCGTCGTTACATGATCCGCCTGCGGCGCGATGACTTCGATGACCCGCACGAGCTGGCCAAGTTCGCGGCGACGCTCGGGCTCACGCTGGATGAGTTCCGCGAGCAGTTCGAGTACCTGGTCAAGGATGAGCCCGCGCAGTTGGTGCTGGAAGGCATGCCCGTGGGGGAGAGCGTCTTCAAGGACTGACGGGGCCGCTCTCCGGCGTCCACTGCCGCAATCGCTCTTTCACGGGCACATTCTCCAGGCATGTCGTCCACCAACCGGTGCGGATCGTCTCCACGAACTCGCTCGGCAGGCCCTCGGTTTCCATCTCACGGGCCAGCGCCTCATGGTCGTACGCCACCGCACGGAAGCCCACCGCGACGCGGCCGGCATCGAATGAGAGCTCGGCGTACCGGACAGTCGTTCGGCCATCGTGCGCAGGCCGCCCGATGGCTCCCACATTGATCACCTGCTTGCCGCTCGGTAGTGCCCGGTGCCAATGCAGACCCGTGTGGGTGACGAGCAGCACATCGCACTCGTGCGCCTGGCAGAGCCACTCGAGGAATGCATCCGAGCAGCGGCTCTCCCACAGGAACTCATTCACCTGCCGCGGCGAACCGTGACAGAGCAGGATGCGTCGGTCCTCGAGCGTGAGGCGCGCTTGGGCGGGGAGATCACGCAGCCACGCCCGCGTGGCATCGGTCACGCGCGCGTTGGTGTAGTCGTACGAGAGCTGCGCAAAAGCATTGTCGCTCGGATCGGTGTAGCCGCAGCCGCAATCCTGCAGCGCGTATCCGATCGAGTGGTCGTAGTTGCCCTGCAACATGGGAAGCCCGCTCGCGCGCAGGAGCGCCGCGCTCTTCTCGGGCTGCGGGCCGAAGCCGCCCAGATCCCCCAGGCACCACGCGTGTTGCGAACCGCGCCGCGCGATGTCGGCGAGCGTCGCCGCGAGCGCAAGGTGGTTGTTGTAGATGCCGCCGAACGCCGCCAGTCGGATGGCCATCCGCTTAACCATTCCCGCAGGTCATGCCGGTCACCCAGCAGGTGTGACAGGCGCCGTGGCGCAGCTCGAACTCACCGGTGCTGGCGGCGAGCGAATCGCCCATATGAGCGTCGGGCTCGTCCACCAGCAGCGGGCAGACGAACACGCCCCGGCTGGTGACCGCACGGCAGTGTCCGCACTGCAGGCGCGCGGGGTCGAATGCCTCGGGCGGCAGCAGCGCCAAGGTCTCGGTCTCGGCGTACTCGCGGGTGCGTTCGGTCTCGCGCCCAAGGCGGAACATGGGCAGCACCTTGAGCCGCGGGTGGGCGATGCCCTCTCGCTTGAGCATCGCGAAGTAGCGCTCGCGGAATGCCAGCGCATCCTCCTCGGTGTTCTGCGTCACGGTCACGATCGGCAGCAGGCCCGCCTTGCTGAGCGCGCGCAATCCCTCGAGCGTGCGCTCGAATGCCCCCTCCCCTCGGAACGGATCGTGCGAGGCGGCGTCCGGTCCGTCCAACGAGACGCGCAACTCCAACGAGTAGCGCGCGCGCGAAGTCAGCTCGCGCAGTCGTTCCACACGCCGGCCTGTGAAGAGCGTGCCGTTGGTGAGCACCGAACACGGCGCCAATGGCAGCGTGTCCTCGAGGATCGTCTCCATCTCGGGATGCACGAACGGCTCGCCCCCGGTGAAATAGATCTCCTGCACACCCATGGCGAGGCCCTCGGCCACTCGGCCACGCACCTCCTCGCGGGGCATCAGCGCGTGATAGTCCGCGTCCGGGCCGCAGCGCACGAAGCAGTGCGTGCACGAGAGGTTGCAGACGCTGCCCGCGACCTGGATCCACAGCGCATCCAGGTGCAACAGCGGCTGGGAGGGGAAGCGTGCGCTGGGTGCGGGATCGATGCGCACCAGGCTCATCGCGGGCCCCCGGAGGGTCGGATCGGCGAAGGAACTTCCGTCACGGCACCCGCAAAGGTCAGGCCGGGGCCAATTCTCCCGGCGGAACCCTTGGCGCACCTTTGACGCATCGGGGCGAGCTTCATAATGTGTGTCGTTCCCCATGAGATCCATTGGTCGAGCCCGCCCACGAGGGCGAGCCGCACCACGGCCCCGAGGTCGGCGCTCCGGCCAGGAGGCACTATGCGAGAAGAAGTCGAGAAAGTCATCCAGCAGCTACGGCCCATGGTGCAGTCCGATGGCGGCGACCT
>JANLOU010000420.1:0-4018 GCA_031366735.1 Candidatus Eiseniibacteriota bacterium | reverse complement strand
CACAGCTTCTCCGTCAGATGGCAGTCGTTCAGCCCGGCGTACTTGACCGTCATCAGGTCCACGATCCGTGCTCGCTCCTTGGCGGACATCCGCCGGGGTGAAGGCTGGCCTCGGTTGCCGTGGACGAGTCCCGCGGCCCCTTCGTCCCGGTACGTCGCCCGCAGACGGCGGAACTGGCGCACGCTGATCCCCAGGGCGCGGGCCCCCTCGGCGTTCGTGAGCTTCCCATCCTTGGCGGCTCGGACCAGCCCGGCCCTGGGTGCTTCCTTCTGGCTCATCGTGAGGTATCCCATGGGGAGGACACTTTCACGTTGCAGTTAGGGCGGACAGAATCATGTGGCTGCCACAGTCGAGGCGAGAGGCTTTGCCCCAGCTTCCCGCCGTCAGCTACATTGCCTCGGCGCAGATTCCACCCGGGTGCGGGCTCGACTCGAAGCCACTGCGCTTCCTGCGATTCCGTGCTCTCCCGTCACCCCCGAGGTCCGCATGTCCTCCATCGCACGCCCGCTCACCCTGGCCGACATCGCCGTGCCGCGTTCCAGCGCGGTGTCGGATGTGATCCTCGTGCTGGTGGCGTCGCTCGTCACCGCGCTCGCCGCGCAAGCCGAGATCCGTCTCCCTTGGACGCCAGTCCCCATCACGGGTCAGTCGTTCGCGGTCCTGTTGTCGGGTCTGGTGTTGGGATCCCGTCGCGCACTCCTGGCCCAGATGCTCTACCTCTCCTACGGCGCAGCCGGCTTGCCGGTGTTCTCGGGCGGCGGTGCGGGTCTGGTGCAGTTCATGGGTCCCACAGGGGGATACTTGATCGGCTTCCCATTCGCAGCGCTGGTCACCGGCCTGTTGGCCGAGCGCGGTTGGGACCGCAAGCCGCACACGATGTTCGCGGCCATGCTGCTGGGCAGCGGGGTGATTTTCGCATTGGGCCTGGCGCAGTTGTCGCGCTTCATGCCGAGCGAGGGGCTACTTGCTGCGGGACTGCTGCCGTTCATCCCGGGCGATCTCATCAAATCGGCACTCGCTGCGGGCGTGTTCCCGTTGGTGTGGCGCATGGCGAACCCCGGTGGGGGAGCGAAGTGAGCATCCGCACCATCGCCATCCTGGGTGCGGGCATCATGGGGCGGGGCATCGCCCATGTGTCGGCGCTGGGGGGCTACCGCACCTATCTTTACGACACCTCCAAGGAGCAACTCGATCGGGCCGCGGTGGATGTGAGCGCGATCCTCGAGAAGGGCGTTGCCCTGGGCAAGGTGCCGGATGTCGACGCGGCCGCAGCCCGCGGGCATTTCAATACGACGACCTCGCTCGAGACCGCGGTGAAGGAGGCTGACCTCGTGATCGAGGCGGTGCCCGAACGCATGGAGCTCAAGCTCGAGTTGTTCGCCCAGCTCGACACACTGGCGCCGGCCCACGCGATCCTCGCGAGCAATACCTCGTCGTTGTCGATCACCGAGATGGCGGCTGCGACCACGCGCCCGTCGCAGGTGGTGGGCATGCACTACTTCAATCCAGTGCATCGCATGCAGTTGCTCGAGATCGTGCGTGCGCTGGAGACCAGTGACGCCACGCTGGCAGCCTGCAACGAAGTGGGCGAGCGCATGGGCAAGGAGTGCGTCACCGTGCGCGAGTCGCCGGGGTTCGTGACCTCGCGCATCAATGCCATGATCGGTAACGAGGCGTTCTACATGCTGCAAGAGGGCGTGGCGAGCGCGAAGGACATCGACAAGGCCCTCAAGCTGGGGCTCAATCACCCGATGGGGCCGTTCGAACTCGTCGATCTGGTGGGGCTCGATACGCGGTTGTCGATCCTGCGCTTCCTGCATCGCACGCTGGGCGACAAGTTCCGCCCCTGCCCCTTGATGGAGCAGTATGTGGCGGCGGGCCGCTTGGGACGCAAATCAGGCCGCGGGGTATACGACTACACGACATCGGACGCGAAGTGACCCTCTGAGGCACCCCATGACCGAGTTCTCGCCAGCGTTCTCCGTGCAACGCGATGGCGCGACCGCCAAGGACCTGTTGCTGTTCGACCTGCAGCGATCCCGCGTGGCCGTGAACGCGGCGCTGCAAGGGGTGGCCGGCGGCGCTGCTGAGCGCTTGGTCCGACCCGGCGGCTGGAGCATCCGCGAGGTCGTGCTGCACTTGGTGGTGCGCGATCGGGTGCGGATCGAGGAGTTCGACTCGGCGCTCGCGGGTGCACCTGTCTCCTGGGCCGCCATCGACCACGCGGCCATGGCTTCGGTCAACGAGGCGCATCTGCAACCGCTTCGCGGGCTCTCGTGGGATGAGGCGGTACGATTGCTGCACACGACCCGTGCGCAACTACTGGAACGCATCGCCAGCGTTCCCGCCGAGCCGGACCATGTGTGGACCGATCAGCATGCGTTCGGTGCCATGCTGGGTAAGTTGTCGCCGCACGATCGAATACACGCCGACCAGATCAAGACCGCCCGCATCCAGGGCTGAACGACTTTCGTTCTTCGACTGCAGCCTTCTTCCAGGAGACCTTTCATGTCGGACACGCTGGCGCCGGTCAAGCCGGGCAAACTGATCATCGATGGCCAGGCGGTGGATTCCGTCTCCGGGAGGACATTCGAGACGCGTAACCCCGCCACCGAGGAGTTGGTCACGACCGTGGCGGAAGCCGGCGTCGAAGATGTCGATCTTGCCGTGCGGGCTGCACGCAAGGCTTTCGATGAGGGCCCTTGGCGACGCATGAAAGCGTCCGAGCGCGCGCGCATCCTGCATCGGTTGGGCGACCTCATCCTTGCGAACGCCGAGGAGCTGGGCCGGCTTGAGACGCTCGACAATGGCAAGCCGATCTTCGAATCCAAGCTGATCGATGCGCCCATGGCCGCGGGGTGCTTCCACTACTTCTCGGGCTGGGCCACCAAGCTCACAGGCGACACGGTGCCGGTCAACCCGTCGTACCTCACCTACACGCTGCGCGAACCCATGGGTGTGATCGGGGCGATCATCCCGTGGAACTTCCCAATGATCATGGTGGGGTGGAAGTGTGGCCCGGCGCTCGCCGCGGGCAACACCGTGGTGCTCAAGCCGGCGGAGCTCACGCCGCTGACCGCGATCCGTATCGGCGAGTTGGCGCTTGAAGCGGGACTGCCGGCAGGCGTGCTCAACATCCTGCCGGGCAAGGGGCGCATCGCCGGCGAGGCCATGCTCAAGCATGCGGGAATCGACAAGATCAGCTTCACCGGCTCGACGGAAGTAGGGCAGCATGTCATGCGCACGGCGGCGGACACGGTCAAGAAGGTCACGCTCGAGCTGGGTGGCAAGTCGCCGAACATCGTCTTCGCGGACGCCGATCCCGAAGCGGCGCTGCGTGGCGCGTCGATGGGCATCTTCTATGGCAAGGGTGAGGTTTGCGCGGCCGGTTCGCGGCTGCTGGTGCAGAAGAGCATCTACGAGGAGTTCGTGGGTAAGCTGGCCGAGCGCGCCAAGAAGCTGGCGCCGGCCGATCCCATGGATCCCAAGACGCGGCTCGGGGCGATCGTGAGCGAGACGCAGATGAAGAGCGTGCTCGGATATGTCGAGGCAGGCGTGAAGGAAGGCGCCAAGCTGGTGGCGGGTGGCGAGCGTCAACCGGTCAACGGCAAGGGTTGGTTCGTGCAGGCCACCGTGCTGGCCAATGTCGACAACCAGATGAAAGTCGCGCAGGAGGAGATCTTCGGCCCGGTACTCAGCGTGATTCCGTTCGAGGACGAGGCGGACGCGATCCGCATCGCGAACGACTCGCGTTTCGGACTCGCGAGCGGGGTCTGGACCAACGATGTGAAGAAGGCGCACCGCGTCGCCGCTCGGCTCAAGGCGGGCACGGTGTTCGTGAACACCTACAACATGTACGACCCGGCCATGCCGTTCGGTGGCTACAAGCAATCAGGCTTCGGACGCGACCTGGGTGCCGAGAGCCTGAACGACTACTCGCACGTGAAGAGTGTGTGGGTGAACCTCGAGTGAGCCATGGGCCTTCTCGTTTCGATTCAACTGCATAGCCCGGACGCTG
>JANLOU010000405.1:0-13737 GCA_031366735.1 Candidatus Eiseniibacteriota bacterium | reverse complement strand
TGCCCCTCGGCGCGAAAAGCCCGCCTCCTGACCGCCAGCCTCCTCGTGCCCTGCTCCTCCAGTGGCCAGCCGCGCGTCCGTGATGTCCTTGGGATGCTTCGAGGAGGGCCGCCGCATGGATACCCATTCGCTGAGTTCTGTTCCGTGCCGTCGTACGAGTGCTTTTCGCTGGATCCGCCGCTTCCACCTTGCGCTCGTGATCAGCGCGCTGGGTGCGACCCTGCTTCCGCCGCCGGCTGCAGCCTACCCACACACACGGCAAGGCTTCTTCATGGGTCTTGGTGTGGCCACCGGCACGGCAGCCGTATTCTCCGATGATCCGAACTCCAAGCGGATCCGCGGAACGGGAGGGAGTTTTCGTCTCGGATATGTCTGCAATCCCAAGTTCGCCATCGGGCTCGAGAGCAACACGTGGCTCAAGGTCGAGGACGGCTCTGCGATCACGCTCGGGACATTCACCGGGGCGGTCTCGATCTTCCCGGCGGAGGGCTTGGTGCTACGCGGCGGCGTCGGCGGTGGCGATGTCGTGGCCGGCGGCGGCGGCGTGTCGGGGGAGCTCGGCCTTGGCTGGACGATCGGCGCCGCATACGAGTTCCGCGTCGCGCGCTCATTCGCAATCGGCCCGCAACTCGATTACAGCCATGTGAGCGTTGAGAGCTTCGACAGCAACTACATGAATATCGGGCTCTCGATGAACTGGTACTTCATTCCGAAGTAATCGCCCATCGGGCCGGAGTGCGCGGCTGCCAAAGGTCGCTAGTCGACATCCTCGAACACCAGGTCCTGTTTCACCCAATCGATCGTCAGGCGTCGGCCCTTGAACCATTCGGGGCCGAGCATGGCGTCGCGCCGCAGGCCGTGGCGCCACAGCTCCCCCGAGCTGTAGGCGCCCGACCACGCCGGGAGCTTGTCGCTCACCTGCGTGCCGAGCGACACCGTTCCGACCGAGACCTGCGACCACGGGCGACCCTGCAGGAATGAACCCGCCCCTTTGACCATGCGCGAGATCGGGCCGGGTTTGATGCCCAGCTCGTCGAACAACTCCACGGGTCCGCCAAGGCCCGCCTCGGGTAGCCCGGTCGCGACCAACAAGGCCATGCGTCGACCGCCATTGACCGAGCCATACGCGGTGATCTCGTTCTCGCCCCAGAGTTCGAACGGCACGCGCTGCGGTGCTTTGGGCGCATAAAGCGCGCCGGGTCGGCGAAAGTCCATGCGCTGGCGCTTGAAGTCGATCGTCACATCGAGCCGGCGCAGCAGGTCCACGCCGATCACGCCTGCGATGCGCACGCCCTGCGGGTTCACCGAGACGCTGTACTTGGCCAGCGGCAGCACGCCCGCGGGCACGTCGCTGAGCGTGATGCCACCCAGCTCCAGCTTGGCCACGCCCGCGTTCTTGACCGCGACGCGCGCTCCGTTCCAGAACACGCTCCGCTGTCCGGTGAGTGGCTGCGCGCGGTAGACCCGCACGGCGACGGGGTCGAGCAGCAGGATCGGGGCGCCCAGATCGACGGCCATGAGCACATAGGTCCCATTGAGCCGCACTTTCACGATCGGCACGGGCCACGGACGTTCGAACAACAACTCGCCGCGCTCGCCTGCAATCGCATAGGGCTCGCGCTCGCCAAGCCAATCCAACTGGGCGATGCGGCCGGGTTCATTCTGTGCGTCGGCCATCGCCGCCGCCGCCTTCCACTGCCCTTGGCGCAGACGCAACGCGTACAGATCGTCACTCGCGCCCTCCGTGTCCTTGGCCGCAACCAACAGGCTCTCCGCTTCGGCGAGGCGACCGCGGAACAACGCCAGCTTGCCGAGCGAGGCGAGCGCCAGACCGTCGTCGCTCTTGAGCGCGCGCACCCGACGGAATGTCCGCTCGGCCGCATCGCCCTGCCCCAGCCGTAGTTGTGCCACGCCCAGGGAATCCAGCCGCAGAGGGTCGTCACCGTGACCCACGGTGTCGCGTTGCGCGGTGCGTAACAGCATCTGTGCTTCGCGGTACGAGGCATCGGCCTGGCCGCTCTCGGCGAGCGCGCCCGTCGAGGAGGCTGCCAGCGCCAGCGTCGCCACCAGCGCACTGAGGATCAGGGACCGAGACCGCACGGAGGACTCCTTCATGAGGCGAGGAACTTCTGGGTGGTGCGCAACAGGATCTCGGCGCCGATTCTGAGACATTCCTCGTCCACATCGAACTTGGGATGATGATGCTCGTGGATCAGGCCGCGTTGCTCGTTGCGCGAGCCGACGGCGATGAACACGCCCGGCACTTGCGCGAGGAATGCAGCGAAATCCTCACCCCCCATGGTCCGGATGTCGTCGCGCAGGTTCGCGGCGCCCACCACCTCGGCGGCAGCCTCGCGGGCGAAGCGACACATGGCAGGGTCGTTCACGGTGGGCAGATTGCCGCGCTCGTATTGGATTTCGACTTCGCAGCCGAATGCGGACGCGACGCCACGACAGACGCGCTCGAAGTGTTGTGGCAGGGCCCGCCACAGTCCGTCGTCGAACACGCGGACGGTGCCGTTCATCCACGCGGTCTCGGGAATGATGTTGAACGCCGTTCCCGCGCGCAGTTGGGTGACGCTGACCACGGTCTGCAGGAACGGGTCGACATTGCGGCTGACGATGCTCTGCAGCGCCGTGATCATCTGCGCCAGACACACCACCGGGTCGATCCCTCCGTGTGGCATGGCGGCGTGCACGCCCTTGCCCCGCACCGTCACCGTGAACTCGTCGACCGCGGCCATCCACGGCCCCTCGGTCACGCCCACCACGCCCAGCGGCAGATCCTGCCAGACATGCAGTCCGAATGCCGCGTCAGGGAGCGGTTCCAACACGCCATCCTTGATCATGCTCTCGGCGCCACCCTTGGGCCCGCCCAGTTCTTCCGCGGGCTGGAAGCAGAGCCTCACCTCGCCCGCGACTTCTGCGCGCATCGCGTGCAGGCGCTTGCCCACGCCCAACAGGATGCTGGTGTGACAGTCGTGGCCGCACGCGTGCATGGTGCCATCGTGCTGCGAGCGGTATGGCGTCTGGTTCTCTTCCTGGATCGGCAGCGCATCCATGTCGGCTCGCAGCAACACCCGCTTGCCCGGCTTGGCGCCCTGCACCGTCGCGACGACGCCTGTTCCACCGACATGGTCCCGCACTTCGAGCCCCAGCGCGCGCAGTCGCTCCGCGACGATGCCGCTGGTACGCACTTCGTGGAAGCCCAACTCCGGGTGCATATGCAGATCCCGCCGAGTCGCGATGAGCTCGTCGACGGCAGTGTCGGTGAAGTTCGGGGTGGCGATGGTCATGCGACGGATCCTCGCGCTGGAGTCGGACAGACCGGCAAGCCTGCCCGCATCCTAAGCGCAGGCGCGGGCATGCGAAAGGGGCCGGCTCGCATGGAGCCGGCCCCTCCCGTTGCGCCCTGGCGCCATCACCAACCCGCTTTGCCGTCGACCTTGTAAGTGGAGAAGTGCCAGAGCGGCACGCTGACGCTCTTGCCCAGCAGGTTCACTTGGGCGCCCACCACCGCTTCCCAACGCGCGGCTGTTGGATTCCACCAGTAGATGGTCTGGACGGAGAGCAATCGGGCGCTCATGTCGGAACAATCCGCCACGAGCAACACGGGCACGAGGAATCCATTCGCGGAGGCGGGCGTGATCTCGAGCTGGACTTCGCGTTTGGAGAGATCCGCCTGTCTGAGCTTCACCACGGCAGGCATGCGAAGCGCGCCCGGGGGCACGATCACGCGGAACTGCCCGGCGCGCACGGTGCCGCCGAGCAAGGGCGTCAGGCTTCTGCTCGACTCGGCGCTCAGCACTGCGGGGGCCTCGACGGTCGTTGCCGGGGAGTCAGGTTCGTCGAGGTGCGGGGCAACTGTGGTCACGCCCGAGGCGGACGGCCCGACCGTGGGCGCGGTCGGCAACTGTGAACAGCCGGCCACGAGCGCGGCCAGCAGCAGGAGTACGAGACCGGGTCGGATGCAGGAGACGCTTTTCATGTGAACTCCCCGATGGATGAACGGCGGTGAGTCCGGGTCCGATGGGCGCCCGGGGGATCAACCACACTCCATTGGTATCGCAAACCCGGGGCCGCTCCTTGCAGGGGCTCCCGCTCGCAACCTGCATCGTCGCACCCGCGAGGCTCCGCCTGCGCGCGAACCGGTTTACGCCACCGCGTTGCACCCTGCTTGGTCTGCCATTGCGTCCCGCGGGCGCGCGGAGCGGGGCTCGCTGGGGGGAGGGCCCCAAGGCTTGGGGAAAGTCGCGCAGGTCGGCGCGACCGCGTGTGGGGTCATGGGCTGACGCAAAAGGGGCCGGCTCGTGTGAGCCGACCCCTTTGCCTTCGCACTTTTCGCCGCGGGTTACTTCTGCAGCATGCGGCGCTTCGCGACCTCTTTCTTGAGCACATCTTTGTTGAGCACCACGAACTCCACGCGGCGGTTCTTGGACATATTGAGCGCGGTGTTGTTCGGCACGATCGGCTTGGTGGACCCGTAGCCTTTGGTGCTGAGTTGATCGATGGCCAGATCGGCGAACTTGCCCGCAAGGTAGGTCTTCACCGCGAGGGCCCGATTCTCGGACAACAGTTGATTCTTGACCCGACTGCCGCGCGAGTCGGTGTGTCCGCCGATCTCGATCTTGAGCTGCGGCCATTTGCGCAGGATCCCGCCGACTTCATCGAGCACGCCGTAGGACTCCGGGAGCAGGTCCGACTTGCCCGTCTCGAAGTTCACGTTCTGCAAGCGGATCATGCCGGTGTCGAGCAACTCGGTCTCCCGCTCGGTCACTTCGATCGGGCAGCCATCGGCGTCCACCTTGGCGCCCGCGGGAGTGCTCGCACATTTGTCCAGCCCATCGGGCACGCCATCGCCATCGGAATCGACCGCGCAGCCCTTGCCGTCCACCTTGGCGCCGGTCACGGTGTTGGGGCACTGATCGAGGCCGTCGAACACGCCATCGCGATCGGCATCGGTGGGACATCCCTTCGCATCGACGCTCGCGCCCTTGGGGGTGTCGGCGCACGCATCGATACCGTCATACACGCCGTCGCCATCGCTGTCGTTCGGGCACCCCTTCGGGTTCACGCTCGCGCCCTTGGGCGTGCCCGTGCACTGGTCCAACCCGTCGAATACGCCGTCCCCGTCGGAGTCGATCGGGCAGCCTGTCTCGTCGACCTTGGCGCCCACTGGAGTCGCGGCGCACTTGTCCTTCCGATCGGGCACGCCGTCGGCGTCGGTGTCCTTCGGGCGGCCACCCCAGGCCAGGTCGATGCCGGCCAGGAACTGCTGGTTGGCTTTGTTCGCGCCGCCCCAGTCGTCGCTCGGAACATTCAAAATGTTGCGTGCTTCGAGACGCAGCGCGGTGTGGGCGCTCCACCACGAGCGCAAGCCGAGCGCCTGCTCGAAGGTGTAGAAGTGCTTCTGGTCCGAGCTGTCCGCGTCGTAGCGGTTGTACCCGAATCCCGCGGCAAGGTAGAGCGCGCCGAGCCGCCATGTCGTGGGCTGGTACATGAGGTTGGCCGAGGCGTTCAACACCTTGGTCTTCACCCCGGCGTCGACCGGGCGGTCCTCGCCCGCACTGGAATACGCGCCTGCCAGCTCAAGGCCCCACGAGGGACTCCACTGCGTACCGAGGCGCGCGCCGAACACCGGTGCGTTCTCGAGCGGCCACTTGCCCGGATAGAAGAACTTGTCGGAGAACGTGCCGTAACCGGCGACCGGCGTGATCCAGTGGTAGTGGCCTTCGGGGCCAGCGTTCGCGCGCAATGGCGTGAACAACACTGCGGCGAGCAGCAACGACGGAACGAACGGGAATCGGGAGCGCATACAGTCCACCTCCAAGTGTGGCGCGTTGCGGCAGCGGCGGGACCTCGGGTGTCGCGCAAGGGTGCGGGGTCCGAACGCCGCGGAAGGTAAGACTCAGGCGGGGGAGGCACAACCCGCGGCTCCACCGGCGAGAGCGACCGTTCATCGCCCCGCTTCGACCATTCGGCCCCTAAGTCTCGCCGCAGGTGCGCTGAGCTGGCAGGGTGAGCACCGTTCGCAGCCCGTGGCTCGGCAAATGCCGTCGCCGGACGCTGCACGGAGGGGCGCCATGTCCATTCTCGAGGTCCAGGACGCGCACAAGAGTTTCGGCGCCACGCCGGCCCTGCGCGGCCTGTCATTCGATCTGCGCGAGGGCGAGATGCTTGCGCTGTTGGGCCCCAATGGGGCGGGCAAGACCACATTGATCCGCGCTCTGGCGGGCCGCGTCCGCCTGGATCGTGGGCGCATCACGCTCGAGGGCCAGACGCTGGAGCCCGGCACCGTGCGCTCGCAGCTGGGAGTCGTGCCGCAGGAGTTGGCGGTCTACCCGCTGCTCACCGCGCGCGAGAATCTCGAACTGTTCGGCCGCCTGAATGGGCTGGCGGGGCGGCACCTGAACGAGCGCGTGGCGTATGCGCTCGAGTGGACCGGACTGGCCGATCGTCGGCGCGAGCCCACGAAGGGGTTCTCGGGGGGCATGAAGCGCCGACTCAATATCGCCTGTGGTGTGTTGCACGAGCCCAAGGTCGTGCTGCTCGACGAACCCACTGTCGGTGTCGATCCGCAAAGCCGGGAGCGCATCTACGACATGCTCGCGGGCTTGAAGGCACAGGGCACCGCGCTGCTCATCACCACGCACTATCTGGAGGAAGCCGAGGCGCGCTGCGAGCGCATCGTGGTCATCGATCACGGCGTGAGCATCGCGGTCGGCACGCTGGCGGAGCTGGTCGCACACGCGAAGCTGACGGGTCGGCGGGTACGCCTCGCGCTCGAGCAGATCGCGCTCGCGGCGCCCAAGGGCTTCGCACTCGAGGAAGGTGGCGCCGCGTTGACCGCCATGATCACCGATGTCGCGGGCGAACTGCCCGAACTGCTGGTGCGCGTGCGCACCGCGGGGCTCAGCGTGCGCGATGTGGAAGTGCGCACCGCCAGCCTGCAGACCGTGTTCCTCACTCTCACCGGCAAGGAGTTGCGCGAATGATCCCCACCCTGATCCGTTCTTCCTGGATCCATCTGGGTCGCGACCGGGTGGCGCAGGTGATGGCCTTCGTCCTGCCCATCGTATTCTTCTCGATCTTCGCAGTGATCTTCGGCGGGCGCGGCAACGGCACTTCGTTCAAACGCGTGCCAGTGGCGCTTGTGGATGAATCCCACACGGATCGCAGCCGCGCGCTGATGAAGGCGCTCGAGGCGGACTCCGGGCTGCGCGTGAGCACGGCGTGGCGTGCGGACGGCGCCGGCAAGGACGCGCCGGGCGTGCCGATCACGCGTGCCCGCGCCGAAGCGCTGGTGCGGGCGGGCGAGTTCACGGTGGCATTGGTGCTGCCGTCCGGAATCGACACCTCCTTGTCGCGCTTCGACGGCAAGGGCGTCAAGGTGGTCGTGCTGCACGATCCCGCCGATCCCGTGGCATCCAAGATGGCGGCTGGGCTGTTGCAGCGTGCGGGACTGCAGGCGCTGCGAGCCGAAGCCGACGAGTTCCGTGGTGCGCCCGAGCCAGGCCAATCGCGCCCCACGCTCGACGACATGATGCCCGTGCGCAGCGAGGAAGTGGCGGTGCTGGGCAAGAAGCAGGACAACGGCATGGTGGCGTTCTACGCCGCCGGGATCGCGGTGATGTTCCTGATGTTCAGCGCCAGCGCGGGGGGCGGCGTGCTGCTCGAGGAGGCCGAGAGCGGAACGCTGGAGCGCGTGCTGTCGACGCGACTGGGCATGGCGCAATTGTTGACGGCCAAGTGGTTGTACCTCACCTCGCGTGGCTTCCTGCAGATCGTGGTGATGTTCGTGTGGGCCATGCTCGTCTTCCGGCTGGACCTCCTGTCCCACCTGCCCGGGTTCCTTGTGATGACCGTAGCCACGGCCGCGTGCACCGCAGCGTTCGGGTTGGTGCTGGCGACCGCGGCCCGCACGCGCGAGCAACTGCAAGGCATGGCCAACCTGGTCGTGCTGAGCCTGTCGGCGATCGGGGGGAGCATGTTCCCCCGCTTCCTCATGAGCGAGACGCTGCAGAAGATCTCGCTCGTGGGATTCAATGCCTGGGCGCTGGACGGCTACCTCAAGGTGTTCTGGCGCGAGTCGTCGCTGGCGGGACTCCTGCCCCAGGTCGGCGCACTGGCCGCCTTCACCGTGTTGTTCCTGGTGCTCGCCCGGCGGTTCGCGAGCCGCTGGGAGGTGGCCTGATCGATCAGGCCGCCGTCAGCAGCAGGGGACGGCCCTTGGTGACGACGAGCGTGTGCTCGAAGTGCGCTGCCAGGGAGCCGTCCTGCGTGAGGATGGTCCAGCCGTCGTCGCTCTCGTAGCAGTCGCCATGTCCCATGGTGATGATGGGCTCCACGGTGATCACGAGTCCATCCGTCAACCACTCGCGGGCCGTGGGGTCCGCCCAGTTCGGCACCATCGGATCCTCATGGATCGTGCGGCCGATGCTGTGACCCGTGAGCACGCGCACCACCGAGAACCCCTGACGCGCCACCTCGTGCTCCACCGCGCGGCCGATGTCGAGCATCCGCTTGCCGGGGCGCACCTCGTGCAGCGCCCGCTCGAACGCGGCCTCGGCGCAGTCCACCAACTTCTGCGCGCGCTCGGTCACGCGCCCCACGGGCACGGTGATCGCAGCATCCGCCATGTAGCCCTGCAACTCGGCGGTGACATCGAGTTTGACCAGATCGCCATCGGCGAGCACGCGCTTCTTGGATGGGATCCCGTGCACGATCTCATCGTTGACGCTGATGCAGTTGGTGCCCGGGAAGTCGTACACCAACTGCGGGGCCGACTTGGCGCCGTGCTGCGCAAATAGCCGCGCGCCGATGGCATCGAGTTGAGCCGTACTGATGCCCGGCTCCACCGCCACACGCATGGCCTCGAGCGCCAGACGTACGACGCGGCCCGCCGCGCGCATGCCCTGAAGATCGTCTTCGGTCTCGATGCACATGTGGGCGCCTCCTGAAGGGGGAACTCGCGCGAAGGCGGCAGGCTGCCTCACGCCGGGAGGGTCCGCAAGCGCGCCCTGAACGCAACAAGGCCCGGGACTCTCCTTCGAGTCCCGGGCCTGCTGGTGGGATGGTCGGTTGCCTACTATTTCGTGGAGTCGGCCGGAGCGCTTTCGTTCTTCAGCATCAGTCGGCGCTTCTCGACTTCTTTCTTGAGCACATCCTTGTTGAGCACCACGAACTCGACCCGGCGGTTCTTCGCCATGTTCAGCGCGTTGGTGTTCGGCGCCAGCGGCCGTGACTCGCCGTAGCCCTTCACCGAGAACTGCGCTGGGTTGAGCTGCGGGTACTGGGCCAGGATGTAGTCCTTCACGGACCTTGCGCGGTTCTCGGACAGCTTCTGGTTCATCGCGTTCGAGCCCCGGCTGTCGGTGTGACCGCCCACTTCGATCCGCAACTGCGGCCACTTGGCCAGCACCGCGCCGGTGGCATTCAGTGTGGCATGCGACTCGGGCAGGATGTCCCACTTGGCCGTTTCGAAGTTCACATCGTTCATCCGGATCAGCCCGGTGTCGAGCAGCTCGGTCTCCCGTTCGGTCATCAGGATCGGACAGCCATCGCTGTCGACCTTCAGTCCCGCAGGCGTGTCGGGGCACTTGTCGAGCCCGTCGAGTACGCCATCGCCATCGGAGTCCTTCGGGCAGCCCTTGTCGTCCACCGTCGCGCCCTTGGGGGTGCTCGGGCATTGATCGATCCCGTCGAGCACACCATCGCCGTCGGAATCGCTCGGGCAACCCTTGGCATCCACCGTCGCGCCCTTGGGCGTGTCGGCGCACTGGTCGATGCCATCGAACACGCCATCACCGTCAGCGTCGCTCGGGCAACCCTTGGCGTCCACGGTCGCGCCCTTGGGCGTTCCCTGGCAGGCGTCGAGCCCGTCGAGCACCCCGTCGCCATCGGAGTCCTTCGGGCAGCCGGTCGCATCCACGGTCGCGCCCTTGGGCGTTGCGGGGCACTTGTCCCTGCGGTCCGGCACGCCGTCGCCGTCGGTATCGCGCGGCGTGGCTCCCAGGGCGAAGGTGAGGCCCGCGCCGAGGACGATGTTGTGGAAGTTGCTCTGCTTGCCCGCGGTCTCGAGCGGCTTGAACGAGACATCGCGCGCCTCGAAGCGCAGACCCACGCCGTCGGTCATCCAGAGCTTCACGCCGCCACCGAACTCGATGGTGCCCGTGTTGCGCGATTCGCCGGTCGAGGGCTTGAGCTGGGTATAGCCGCCACCCGCGAACACATACGGATTGCCCCAACGGCCCTTGGCAGGCGAGAGCACCAGGTTGCCACTGGCGTGCATCCAGTCGAAATCCTGCCCGCCCACAGCCACATCCTCGGCGGTTGGCGTGAAGCCCGCCGCGGCCTCGATGCCGAGCCACGATTTCGTTTCGTAGCTCAGGCGGCCGCCAACATACAGGTCGTCGGTCAGCGGCAGGTTGCTGCCGGGGTAGCGGAGCTTCGGGTCGAACAGCGTGAAGCCGCCGAACGGCGTGAGCTGCCAGTGGGAACCGATGGGTTCCGCCACCGACGCGTTCGCCGCGAGGAGCGCGGCCAACGCGAGCGGGGCGATCCGAAGGATGCTGCGCATCGCGATCTCCTTACGAAGGTGCGGAGGCCCCGGTCAGGGAGCTGGGGACGCCATTGTCATGGGACAAGTCGGGAAGGTACGCGGGGGCGCAATCCGAGGCAAGGCGCCGGGCGCTGCCTTCCGGGGTGTTACAGTCCACGCTCCATGCCTGCAACCCGACCCCCTGACGACTCGCCCCCGGGCGCGGGGCCCTCGCGGCCTCCTGCCGTTCGGGCGCCCCGGCGCCTGAAGCGTAAGGTGTTCGTCGTGCTGTTGTTGCTGCTCGGAGTGTGCGCGGTGCCCTTCGCGCGTTTCGCGCTCCAAGTGCGGACCTTCACCGAGCGTCGCGCCACCGGGCCCGCGTGGTCGTTCCCCTCGCGCGTCTGGTCGGATGCGCTGGTGCTCGAAGGCGGCCGGGCGCTTCCCGAGCGATACCTGCGCGAGCATCTCGAGTTGCGCGGATATCGCCAGGTGGGCGCGCCCAAGCGGCCCGGCGAGTGGGCCTCAGCGCCGGGCGGTGCGCTGCTGGTGCTGCGCGGTTTCCCCGTGCCGTTCGATCCCCCTGCGCTCCATCGTGTGGGCTCGCCGCGTGGCCCCGAGCGTGTGCGCCTGCGCTTGGCTGCCGGGCGCATCAGCGAAGTGCAGCGCCTGGGCGCATTGCCGGGCTATCCTCCTCCGGACTCGTTGCACGCACCCTCGCTGGAGCCGGTGTTGATCGCCACCGTGGCCGATAGCGACCGGGTGTATCGCGAGTGGGTGCCCTTGGCGCGCATTCCACGCGCCCTGCGATTGGCGGTGATCGCGAGCGAGGACCGCCGATTCCGCCAGCACTTCGGGCTCGACTTGAAGGGCAACTTCCGCGCGCTCGCCACCAATCTGCGTGCGGGTAGCGTGCGCCAGGGCGCCAGCACCATCACCCAACAGCTTGCGCGCGGATTGTTCCTGGGCACCGAGCGGACGATGGGGCGAAAGCTGCAGGAGATGGCCATCGCCGTCGGTCTCGAGCTGTTGCTCAGCAAAGAGCAGATCCTTGAGATGTACTTGAACAGCGTGTATCTGGGGCGCATGGGCCCCATGGGCGGCGCCGGCACGCGCGGGATCGCCGGCGTGGGCGAGGCGTCGTGGCGCATGTTCGGAGTACCGGTGGATTCGCTCACGCTGGCGCAATGCGCGACCTTGGTCGGCACGATCCCCGCACCCAATCTGTACTCGCCGCTGCGCCGGCCCGACCACGCGCTGCGCCGGCGCTCGAGCGTGCTGCACGACATGCTCGAGACCGGCGTGCTCGATTCCACGCTCGCCCACAAGGCCGCTGCGAAACCGCTCGGTGTGCGCCCGACGCCTGCGCCCGAGGACCGCTTCGCCTCGAGTGTGAGCGCGGTCAAGCAGGAGTTGTCCGAGCAGTTGTCCCGGGACGCGCTCGAACACTGGGGGCTGGATGTCTTCACTTCCATCGACCCGGTCTGGCAGGTGCGTGCCGAACGCGAACTCACGCGCGGCGTGCAGGGGCAGGAGGTCTGGCGTGGCCGCGCCAGCGAACCGCTGCAGGGTGCGTTCGTGTTGCTCGATGCTCCCAGCGGCGAGGTGCGCGCGATCGTCGGGGGGCGCAGTGACCACCCGAGTCAGTTCAATCGCGTCACGCAGGCGCATCGCCAACCGGGTTCGGCGATCAAGGCGGTGGTGTATGCCGCGGCGCTCGATCCGCGGCGCGGGAATCCTCGCTTCACGCCCGGCTCGACCGTCTCGGACCTGCGGCAGGAGTTCGACACGCCCGAGGGACCGTGGAAGCCTCGCAACGACGAGGGCGACTATCACGAGACCGTCACGCTCGCCAAGGCGCTGGCCAAGTCGCTGAACCTGGCCACCGCCGATCTGGTGCAGCGGATCGGGCCCGGCACGGTCTCGCGTTACGCCGAGCGATTCGGGCTGGGCCGCCCCGAGGCCGTGGCGAGCATCGGGCTCGGCACGCATGAAGTGACCCCGTTGGCGCTTGCGGGCGCGTATACCGTGTTCGCCAACACCGGCTGGCGGCGCGAGCCACGCATCGTGCGCGCGGTACGCGATGCTATGGGACACGCATTGCCGCTGCGCGCGCGCCCGCGCCTTGAGGTATTGCCCGAGCCCACCGCAGCGCTCACGCGGGGCATGCTCGAGGATGTGGTGATCTTCGGCATCGCCTATCCGCTGCGCGCGCAGTATGGCTTCACGCGGCCATGCGGCGGCAAGACGGGCACCACGAACGAATATCGCGATGCGTGGTTCGTGGGATTCACGCCCGACCTCGCTGCTGCCGTGTGGGTCGGATACGACACGCCCGCATCCCTGTCGCGCGCAGCGTCCAAAGTCGCGCTCCCCGTGTGGGCGGGCGTGATGAACGCCGTGCTCGACGGATTTCCGGTCACGGATTTCCCCGCGCGAAAGGACATCGTGCTCGCCTGGGTCGATCCGTACACGGGCGGGCTCGCGCGCAGCGATTGCCCATCTCCTTTGCGCGTGCCTTTCCTGCTGGGATCGGCGCCCAAGGCGTTCTGCACGCGCGATCACACCGCCGATTGGGCCGCGTTGCGTGCCGGACAGTTCGCGGATTCACTCTCGCGCGCACGGGCCGATTCGACGGCCCGCGTGGATTCCCTCAGCGCCCGCGCCAACGAAGCACGCTAACCCAACTTCCGCCGTTCGAGCGACCGATTCCAGGTTTGCCAACGACTTGGCTCGCCGAGTCAGCACTACATTTTGGCGATCCGCGACGGGATTCGGAGCCGTTCCGGCAGGCGCAGGCCCAAGCGATCGAGTAGCAGCGCCTGGGCCTTGTCAAGGCGCCCGGCGCAGCGGATGCGCAGTTCGCGCCCCAAGCCGCCCGCTGGCCTGCAGCCAGTTGCCGGCGAACACCTCGTAGCCCAGCGGCACCCCTCGCGCGTCACCACCAGCGCGATGCACACCTGCTGCAGCCGTCGACGAACTGCGGAAGTTGCACTGACCCGCAGCTACCTCGTGAGCACCACCCGCGCCGTCGTCTCGCGTGCCCCCTGGCGCATCCGCAGCCAGTGCATGCCCGGTGCGAGCGAGGCGGTCTCGGGGAACGGCAGCGTGTGCCGGCCCGGGCCGAGCGAGGCGAGATCGCGCCACGCCACTCGGCGTCCCGCCAGGTCGAGCAGCTCGAGCGTGCCGGAGGCCTGCTG
>JANLOU010000401.1:0-1622 GCA_031366735.1 Candidatus Eiseniibacteriota bacterium | reverse complement strand
GGCCAAGGCAACTCGAAGTTCCGACGGGCTGAGCACCTCGGTGAGTCGCAACGGCGCCGGCGTGGCGACCGACCCGCCGGTTTGGTTCGCCGCAACCAACAACCCCGCCCGATCAGCGAACGCGCGGGCGCCGAGGCGTTCGAATCGCGTCCTCGCCGCCGTGGCGGCGACCGCCGCGCCCTCGCACTCACCGTGGGCGGCCAGGAACTCCGCCCTGCACAACAGCGTCCGCGCCGCCGCGAACGGAACGCCGAGATCGTCTTCCATTGCCAGCGCGGAATCGAATCGCGCCATCGCAGCATGCCCATCGCTGAGCAGCGCCTCCAACCGCTCGACCGCAGCCATCGCGCTGCGCCGATTGCACGCCAGGGCGCTCGATCGAAGGAGCGCAAGCTCAAGGCGCGCCTCACCGTGACGCCGCAGCATCCAGAGCGCCTCGATCAGGTCAGCGCGCCACCAGGAGAAGCCCGGATCGAGGTCCGGCGCATGCACACACGCCGCACCCGCCGCGTGGAGTTCTCGGACCGCCGTTTCGAAGTCACTCCGGCCAAGCGCCAAGAGACCGAGTCCAGCGCGAGCAATATGCACGGCCAGGCCCATCGATCGTGGCTCACCGAGCGCAATCGCCTCGTGCGCGTGTTCCGCACAACTCGTGTCAAGGCCCATGCCGGCTTCGAGCAAGCACCGCTGTGCAAGGTGCAGGCAATGCGCGGCGGGCAGCCGGTCGATGTCGTCCGCCGCCATCAAGGCGTACGCCCGCGCCCACTGCCCTCGCCGCCACAGAATCGCGCCGGCGCTGTTGCGAGCGGCGTGGGCCTCGGTCTCCGAGCCCTTGCGTCGGGTGCGATCGTATGTGGACAGCAGGATCTTGAGACCGTCGTCAAAGCGTTCGCGGATCATGTCGTAGGTTCCGAGCACCAGGAAGAGCTGCTCGAGCTCTTGGGCCGGCGTATCGAGCAACGCCAGCGCGAGGTCGTCGAGAGGAGCGAGCCGTGACTCGGCTTCGACCGACCGACCCGCGGTGATCAACGCAACGCCCATCGCGAGTTCGGCCAGGAACCCGAACATGCCGGCATCGGGTCCGAGCGCCTCGGCTCGTTGTGCAAGCGCGAGCGCTCTCGCCGCGTTGGGTTCCAGCGTCGCGGCCACAGTCGCCGTGAAGAGCATGACCACTGCGAGGTCGGGCCGCTCGGGCGCGACGAGCTCGGCAACTCGTGCGAGGTCTTCGCGCGCGGTGACCGAACCGTCCACCCACAGCGTTGCCTGCACCCGGACGATCGCCCACTGCGCATGCGCCTCCGCGTCCAGATGCACAGAGGCCGCACCCTGCTCGAGCAGCTGGTTGGTGCGTTCGAGGTCGGAGCCGAGCCATGCGTTGCTCGCAGCCTGGGCGAGCATCTTGTCTCGGGAGAGCGGGTCCGGATGAAGAGCAACGGCGCGCTCTGCGAGCCGCCCTGCTTCGATGAAAGACCCTCTCTTGCGCGCCCGTTGCGAGAATGCGAACAATCCTTCGGCAACGTCGGCATTCGGCGCATTGCACGCCAATGCTTGATGATTCGCCGCTCGATCCAGCCACGACACATCGCTGGGCTGCGCTCGACCGAGCGCACGGAAGGCGGTCG
>JANLOU010000389.1:0-3081 GCA_031366735.1 Candidatus Eiseniibacteriota bacterium | reverse complement strand
AGATGGATGCGTCGCAGGCCCGCGCCTTGCGCGAGAGCTTGTCGATGTTGCGCGAATGCATCGACGCGGTGTGACGATAGCCATGTTCAACCGCAACGGCGAAATCGATTGCTTCATCGACATTGCGCAATCGCACCAGCGGAATCACCGGCATCATGAGTTCGGTCCACAGGAACGGGTGGTCGGCGTCGACCTCGCACACGGCCAAGCGCTTGTCGGGGCCACAGGGGATGCCGGCGTCCCGTAGGATCACCTCGACATCCTTGCCCACATACTTCTTGTTCACGCCCGCGTGGCGACGCGGACCCTTCTCGTATTCGAGGATCATCGTCCGGAGTTTCTCGGTCTGGTGGGGTTGGACCACGACTGCGCCGTGCGCGGCCAGGTTCTCCTTGAGCCGGTCCGCGATGATCGAGACGGCGAGGATCTCCTTCTCGTCGGTGCAGATGATATTGTTGTCGAGGGAGGCGCCCATCACGAGGTCGCGCGCGGCTTGTTCGAGATCGGCGGTCTCGTCGACGACCGAGGGGGGATTGCCCGGCCCGGCGCAGATCGACTTCTTGCCGGAGTCCATCGCCTCCTTCACCACCCCAGGCCCGCCCGTGACCACATTGAGCCGGATCCCCGGGTAGCGCAGCAGCGCCTTGGCGATCTCGAGTGTGGGTTCCTCGACGGAATGCAGCAGCGGGGCAGGAGCGCCGGCGCTGCGGGCCGCACGATTGAACAGGTCGATCGTGAAGGTGGAAGTCCGGCGGGCACTGGGATGCGGGCAGAACACTGCGACATTGCCACCCGCGATCATCGAGATCCCATTGTTGATGATGGTCTCGCTGGGGTTGGTGACGGGCGTGATCACCGCGATGACGCCGTAGGCTGCCCGCTCCAGCAATGTCAGCCCGTGGTCGCCCGTCCAGACGAGCGGCTCCAGATCTTCGGTGCCGGGAGTCTTCTCGGCGACCAGCTTGTTCTTGAGGATCTTGTCGCTCACCCGCCCCAGCCCGGTCTCCTCGACCGCCAACTTGGAAAGGGTTTCGAGCTGCGAAAGGAACGCCGTGCGGATCGCCGCGATGATCCGCGCCCGGGTCTGGACCGGGGTCTCGCGGTAAGCATCGAAGGCGGCGCGGGCTGCGGCGACGGCCGCATCGAGCGTGGCGTGCACGCCGAGGGGGCGGCCCTCGGGTTTGCCGGTCTCCCCCGTTTCGAGGCGCGCCAGCACATCGGCGACGATGGATTCGATGCGGGAGGGATCCAGTGCCATCTCAGCCCTCAGCCGGTGACGCCGGCGCTCTTGCTGAACACATCGCGCCCGCCGATCTCCACGGCATCGACGATGCCGCAGATGACATGATCGACCGGCTTGTCCTTGGTGGCTTCCGTCAGCCGCGCCGAAGAGCCCGCCGCGATGAGCACGAGCTCACCCGTACCGGCTCCGACCGCGTCCACGGCCACGACGAAGTTACCGGCGGGCTGGAACTTCCCATCGACTTCGCGGGCGAGCAGTAGTTTGAGCCCGGACAACGCGGGATCCTTGCGGGTGGACACCACGGTGCCGAGCACCTGGGCCAGGATCATGACTACTTCTTGGCCCCGGTTGTCTCGACGCGACGGATGGGCAGCGCATCCTCGAGCTGGCCATGCGGACGCGGGATGACATGGACCGAAACGACTTCGCCGACCTTGGCAGCGGCGGCAGCACCGGCTTCGGTTGCGGCCCGGACCGCTGCAACATCGCCACGCACGACGGTGGTGACATAACCGCCACCGATCTTCTCGTAGTGCACCAGGGTCACCCGCGCTGCTTTGACCATGGCGTCGGATGCTTCGACCATCGCCACGAAGCCGCGCGTTTCGATCAGGCCCAGAGCTTCTTCATTCATCGTAACCTCCCGTGCAACGGACCCGGGCGCCTGGAGCAGGCTTCCCGTGGAAATGCTAGAGGATGAACTCGATCAAGGAGTCGGGCGCGGGGATCACATGACTGCGGACCAGCTCCCCCACCTCGGCTGCCCGGGCGGCGCCCGCCTCGACGGCGGCCTCCACTTCGGCCAGATCTCCCCGGACCATCACCGTGACCAGCGCGGAACTGACCACCTCGTACCGTGCGATCGAAACGCGTGCCGCCTTGCACATCGCGTCCGCGGCTTCGACCGCCGCTACGAACCCACGGGTCTCCACCAGGCCCAGAGCCTGATGCTTGCGAGGCTGTTCCATGCTCCTCCGGTCGGGTCCAAGTGCGTGCCCCGTACCGGACACGCGGAATCGGCAACCTAACAGGGGTGCAGGGGGGGGTCAACGGTCGGGTGGAAACGCACGACGGCCGGCCCACCCGAAGGCGGACCGGCCGTGCGTGCGAGACTTCATGGGCCCCGAGCAACGGTCGCGCGAGTCGAGCACGATGGCCATTGCGCCGCAGGCTACGGGGCCCTTACAGAATCGCCCCCGTTACAACCGTGTGCGATCCAATAGACTCCTTCGCTCGCGATAGGGGGATCAGCCCACAGACCGCCAAGCACGAGAAGCACAGGGGCACTGCATTCGATTGTCAGCCCCGAGGTCCGCCCGCTCTTCGCATCCGCGGCCGGCTCAGCGTGGCTTCACCATTCACTCTTCGCAATGGCGATGCCAACACCGGGGCAGCGCACGCGCGCAGCTGCATCTCATTGCGAAATCGTGACGGACCGCGGAAAAACACGCAGCCCACAACGCCACAGACACCCGCGCTGCGGGCACAACGCCCGAGTGGGCATTGCACAGCTGCGGGTTTCCCCCCGCGCAACCGGCGTTCGCTGGGTGCGAAGACGCAATGTTGCCTTGGCAGGCCGCCAGCGCGGGACTCAGGCGAAGTGGCAGCTCACCCAATGCCCCGGGGACACCTCACGCAGCACCGGTTGCTCGGTCGAGCAGCGTGCCAGCCCGTTCACCTCCTCCGCCAGAGGGCAGCGGGGGTGGAAATGGCAGCCCGAAGGTGGCCGGGCAGGGCTCGGCACATCCCCCTTGAGCACGATGCGCTGATGCTTGCGGTCGGGATCGGGGACGGGGACGGCCGACAGCAGCGAGCGGGTGTAGGGATGGCTCGGCGCG
>JANLOU010000358.1:0-10889 GCA_031366735.1 Candidatus Eiseniibacteriota bacterium | reverse complement strand
CACGATCTTGCCCACCATGTCGTCCGACAGCGGATAGTAGGGAATCGTCACGATCCGGCCCAACAGTGCCGCCGGGAATACTTTGAGCAAGGGGTCGCGCAGTGCCTTGGCCATCACATCCGGCTCGGGCAGCAACTCGGGGTCCTTGCACATGCTCATGATCAGTTCGCTGCCGGCATTCGTGGTGAGCAGGATGAGTGTGTTCTTGAAGTCGATCATCCGACCTTCGCCGTCCTCCATCCAGCCTTTGTCGAAGACTTGGAAGAAGATCTCGTGCACATCCGGGTGCGCCTTCTCGACTTCGTCGAGCAGCACGATGCTGTACGGACGGCGGCGCACGGCCTCGGTCAGGATGCCGCCCTCGCCGTAGCCCACATAGCCGGGGGGCGCGCCCTTCAAGGTGCTCACGGTGTGCGCTTCCTGGAACTCGCTCATATTGATGGTGATGACATTCTGCTCACCGCCGTACAAGGCTTCGGCCAGTGCCAGCGCGGTCTCGGTCTTGCCCACGCCCGAAGTGCCCGCGAGCATGAACACACCGATCGGCTTGCTGGGATTATCGAGCTTGGCGCGCGAAGTCTGGATGCGCTTGGCGATCATCTCCATGGCGTGGCCCTGGCCGATGATGCGCGTGTTGAGGGTGTCCGCGAGCTTGAGCACGGACTCGACCTCATTCTTGACCATGCGACCCACGGGAATGCCGGTCCAATCGCCCACCACCGACGCCACCGCCTGCTCGCCCACGCTGGGCAGGATGAGCGGGTTCTCGCCCTGCAACTCCGCCAACTGCGCATCGAGCTTCACCAACTCGGCGAGCGCGGCCTCGCGCTCGGCCGCGGTCAGCTCGGGCGGAGCCTCGCCCACGACCGGCGCCACGGCCGCCGCAGCATCGGCCGCCTTCTCGACCGGCGAGCCCGTGCCTTCGACCGCATGCGTCACGCCGCGCAGCCGCCCGCGTAGTTCGAGGATGCGGTCCACCAGGTCCTTCTCGCTTTTCCACCGCGCCTCGAGCCCCACCAGCTTGTCGCGATCCACCGCCAGCTTCTCGTTGGCTTCTGCCGCGCGCGAACCGGTGGCGTAGCCCGACTTCTGCTCGCGGTCGATGATCCCCAGTTCGGTCTCGAGCGCCTGGATGCGCCGACGGCAGTCGTCCACCTCGGCCGGCACCGCGTGCTGGCTGATGGCCACGCGCGCGCACGCCGTATCCAGCAAGCTCACCGACTTATCGGGCAACTGACGCCCGGGGATGTAGCGGTGCGACAGGCGCACGGCCGCTTCGATCGCTTCGTCCAACAACTGCACGCGATGGTGCTTCTCGAGCGTGCTGGCGCTGCCACGCATCATGAGGATGGCCTTCTCCTCGCTGGGCTCCTCGATCTTGACGGTCTGGAAACGCCGCGTGAGCGCTGGGTCCTTCTCGATGTACTTCTTGTACTCCGCCCATGTGGTGGCGCCGATGGTGCGCAGCTTGCCGCGCGCCAAGGCCGGCTTGAGCAGGTTCGCCGCATCGCCCGTGCCCTGCGCTCCGCCGGCGCCGATCAGCGTATGGGTCTCGTCGATGAACAGGATGATGGGCTTGGGGCTGGACTGCACTTCCTCGATCACCTGCTTGAGACGGTTCTCGAACTCGCCTTTCATGCTGGCGCCGGCCTGCAGCAGGCCCACATCCAGCGTCCGCAGCGTCACATCCTGCAGCGAGGGCGGCACATCGCCGGCAACGATGCGCAGCGCGAAGCCTTCCACGACCGCGGTCTTGCCCACGCCCGCCTCGCCCGTGAGGATCGGGTTGTTCTGGCGGCGGCGCATGAGGATGTCCACGACCTGCCGGATCTCCTCGTCACGGCCCACGATGGGATCGATCTTGCCGGTCCGGGCCTGCTCGGTGAGATCGACCGTGAACTGCTTGAGCGCGTCCTGCTTGCCCATCGCGGCAGGTGCCATCGCGCCGCTCGCTTCGCCTGGCGACGCTCCTCCTCCCGACATGAAGCCATCGCTCGCGCGCAGGCCATCCTCGGGCGAGCCACCCACGAACTCGTTCCAGCGCTCGGCCAGATCGTCGAGTTTGATGCGCTCGAACTCCTTGCTGATCCCCAGCAGCTCGTTGCGAAGTCCGCGCGTCTTGAGGATGCCCACCACCAGATGCCCCGTGCGCACCTGCGACTCACCGAAGAGCAGCGAGCCATACACCCATGCGCGCTCGACCGCTTCCTCCAGATGGCTCGACAGGTCCGAGATGGACGAGGAGCCGCGCGGCAGCCGGTCGAGCGCCTCGGTCAGGTCCTTCGCGAGTTGCGAGGGATTCAAGTTGGATTGCTTGATGATCCGGTGCAGGTCGGAATCCTGAAGCTGGAGGATCTGATGGATCCAGTGCAACACCTCCACATAGGGATTCCCGCGCATCTTGCAGAACACCGTCGCGCTCTCGAGCGCGCGATAGGCGATCGGGTTGAGCTTGCCGAACAGCGCCTCGCGGCTGATCTCGGACATCGCAATCTCTCCTTAGGGGTTCGGTATCCCGCTCGACTCAGCTGGCGAGCCGCACGGGGTCGAGGATGTAGTCCGCCGCGTCATGCTTGGCAGCGCCGCTCAACAGCCAGGTATTCCAACCCAGGCCGCTGCGAGCGTCGAGCTTGGTGCCGGGGACTTCAGCCTGCTTGAGGATCACATTCACATCCCACCACATTGCGTCGCCCACCCAGGAGCGCACCACGGACTTGAGCCGCTCGAGCGACGGTGTGCCCGGCAGCAGGCGCGAGAAATCGGCATAGCCGCAGGGGCCGAACACCAGGCGGAACTTACCCGCCACATCCCACACGGCCTCGCCGAGCGTCGCGCTGGAACCCAACGCGCATTGCGCGCCGCCCAAGCGGCTGAGCATCGCCTCCGGAAGATGGATCCAGTGCCCGGCGAATGTTTCGACACGCACCGGCATTTCGAAGAAGCCGGCGAGCAATCGCTCGAGCCCCTCGGCATTGCGAGTGGGGCCCGCGAGCAGGCCGGCCCAGTGCCGGCGAGCATCATCGGGCAACGCATCGCGGTCGCGCAGCGTCTGCAGGCCGTAACCGCAGAGCGCGCCCACATAGCGACCGAAGCGGTCGTCCTCGGGGCGGTCGTACTGCACGGTCGGCTGCGCGTCGGCCCATGCTCGATAGAACAGTTGCAGCATGCGATGGTGGAACAGGTCCGCGAAACGGCGCAGCGTCAGGTCCCGACTGTTGCGCTCGCGGTCGCGCGCATACTCGGTCAGGTGCAACGGCAGTGGGCCGTTCGGACCGAACAACCCAAAGAAGAAGGTGTCCAATCGCGGCGGACGCGTGGCCGTGGGCGGCTGGAACGACGCCAGTGTCGAGGGCGCGAACGCCAGTGACGGCTCCTGCCCGAATCGCACCGGATCATCCTTGAGCCGTTGCGAACGCCCGAAGCGCGGCTTGTCGGGGAACGCCGCCTCCAGCTTGCGCATGGCGACATACAAATGGAACGAATACGGTTCGCGCGCCAACTTCTCGAACAGTGCCGCCGCCGCGGGAGTGATGGGCTCGGGCTCGGGCGCGTCCGAGATTCCGGGGCGCTCGCTCACAGTACGGTCCGCCCGCCCAATCGCGCGGGCCAACGGGCGATCTCACCCCGGTCCTGCGTGCGGACGACCGTCTCGGTGAAGGAGTTGAGCGACACATAGCGGGCCAGGAATCGCTCGAGCACCGCTGCCAGCACGATCACGCCGCTCCCTTGGAAAGCAGCCTCGTCGAACAGGATCGACACTTCGAGCCCGCGCACCCATGCCGCAGCCGCGCCCTGCGAGACGCGCCGCAGCACCGGCGCCGTCTGGATCGAACGCAGCCCCTCGACCTGCTTGCGCACTGCGGGTTCGCTCAGGTCGCCGTACAGCGTCAACATCTCGCGCATGGCGGCCGCGCCCTGCCGCTCGTCGCTGTCCTGCAGCGACAGGTGGTTGAGCGACAAGTGGCTGATCAACCGCCACGCGGTCTCGCCTTCGGCCAGTGGCGGACGAGGGCGAGTGGGCCCCGCGATGACTCGCACGGAACGCACCGGCGCGCCCGAGATGAGCGTGAAGTCGGTCTTGCCCGTGCCCAGCGGCATGAGCAAAGGCAGGTCGCGGTTGGTGCACAGCGTTTCGATCGCGAGCTGCTTCAAATCCGAGCGATACGGCGCCTCGCGGCCGTCCACGAGCGAGAGGTACACCTCACTGCCCAGATAGCCCGAGCGCGGCCCTTGCGTGGCTTGGCGCTCGGACATGACGCGCGGCGTGCGACGCAGCCCGAAGAATGCGCCCCCCTCCTCACCGTGCGACAGATCGTGCGTGGAATAGAACGGTAGGAACTCGCGCCCCTTCTCGCCTCCCTCGGTGAAACCCATCACGCTCGCGACCTCCACGACCTCGTAGTCCATGGGTCGCGTACGGTCGGCGATGACATGGTATTCGTGGTCGCGATCGCTCAAGTGGATGCGGTCGGCGCGGCGCGGGAACAAGTTGATCGCCGGAGAGCAGAACAACGCGAAGTCCGAGGCGTCGACCTGACCATCGAGCACGGGATCCACGCGGTCGAACAGCAGGATCACATCGAGCTCGGTGTCCTTGCAGCGGCGCACGGCGCCCGCAAGCCCGGACAACTCCACGAACAGGTAGCGCTGGGGGAACGCGAAGTACTCCTGCAGCATGCGATAACCGCTGAACTGCCGCGTGGTCGTGGGCATGAGCGCTTCGGTGTCGTCGAAGCCCATGGGTCGCACGCTCGTACGCGGCAGCACATGGTGCCAATCGGCGGGCGCCTTGGTGGGGCGCACGACCACGCTGACGGTGTTGGCCACGAGCTGCTCCAACAGGCGCGACGGCACATCCTCGCCGCCCACCAGATGCAGCGCCAAGCGGTCGAGGGAGAGCTGTTCCAGGCGGATGTTCGTGGTGGTGCGCAGCCGCAGCCGCAGCCCCGCCTTCACCTTGCCACTGCGGATCTCGGGCAGCGGCGGCAGGTCGGCGCCCGCGGTGGAGCCCGAGAACCTCAGATACTGCGCCTCGCGGATCTCGATCGGCCACAGCGTCACATCATGCGCCGTGCGGTACTCGCACGGCGTCTGCTCGCCTTTGCCCAACACACTCTTGAGCGAGGAACCCCGGGCGATGGTGACCCCCTCGGCGAGCGAACCCTCGGCCGGTTCCGGCTCGAAGCGCACGATCGTCATGGACGGCACGGGCGACAGATAGCTGGGGTACACCGTCTCGAGCAGATGCTGGGTGAAACGCGGGAACTCGGCGTCAATCTTCATCTGCACGCGCGCCGCCATGAAGCTGAAGCCCTCGAGCAGGCGCTCGACATAAGGGTCGGCGCACTCCACGCCTTCCATCCCTAAACGCGAGGCGATCTTGGGGAACTCGCGCGAGAACTCCGCACCCACTTCGCGCAGGTGTTGCAGTTCGCGGTTGTAGTAGCTCAGCAGTCGGCGATCCATGCGCGTCCGGTCCGGCTCACGCCGGTCCGGCCTCCGTCCGATCCTGCACTGACATGCGACCGTCCTCGAGATCCACTTCGGTCTTCAAGTACAGGCGCGTGGGCACCGGCTGGCCCCACAGTTCGCCTTCGATCTCGAACGCGATGGCGTTGCGATGCTCGCTGTCACTGGTCAGGACCGCGCGCACCTTGACGGTACGGCGCAGGATGCGCGGCTCGAAGTCGAGGATGCACTGCTTGATGCGCCGCTCCAACTCGCCCGGGTCCAATCCCGACAGCGTGATGCCCGCCAAGTCGGCGATGCCGTAATCGAGCACGGATTGCTTGGCGAACGGATAATCGGTCAGGTCCTCGGTCTGCGACAGCGGCGAGGTGTTGAGCAGCCACGACAAGTCGCGCAACACGCATTCACGCAAGCGCCGCATGGAGATCACGCGCTTGTCGCGGGCCTCGACCTTCTGGTCCGACTCGTCATCGGTCAGTCGGTCGAGTAACGCCGGCTGCAGCTTGTCCTGGGTGGTGAGCTCGGCCATGGCGCTCGGCTCAGCTGCCGGCGGCAGCCGTCTCCAGCGAGATCTGCCGCACTTCGAGCAGCGGATACTCGTCGGTGTCGGTTGCGAACATGCGCTGGCCCAGGCCGTGATACGAGCCCGTTGCCACTTCGAGCCAATCGGTGCGCCGCGCCAATCGCAACGCGTCGTCCTCGCTCGCCTCGGTGCCCGCATAGCGCGTCGGGATCACGCCCACCGCCTCGCCGCCATTGGCCCACTGGAACTGCGCGGGTGTCCACACCATGTCGCGCAGGTCGGAGGGCGCCTCGATATGGATCGAGCGGATCCGATGCAGCGGGATCCACAGGTAGCGGCCCATGACCACCGCTTCGAGCATGGGTCCCAAGCGCGAATCGGCGTCGGCGATCCACTCGAACGCGTGGCCTGAGGGCGGTTCATCGCCCTGCGGTTCATCGTGGATCGTGACCACGCGCCCGGTCGTGGCGGGCGCAGCATCAAGCCCCTCTGCGCGCAACTCGGCCGCCTTGGCATGTTCGCCCGCAGCCGACAACTTGAGCGCCTCGAGCACATGCGCGACCCACGGCTCCGGGTCGCCGAACACCACCGGACCGCGCTTGCCGGCGAACACTTCGGCGCGCAGTGCTTCGCACTGCAATGCCGCGCGATACATCTGCACCATGGCCATCGCCAGCGGATCAAGCTCGCCGGCCACGCCCAACTGCGTCATGGCCCGCTCCCAGCTGCCCATCACCGCCAGCAACTGGAACAGGAATGTCCGCAGCTTGGCGTCGCCTGGGTTCTTGCGGACCTGGGCTTGGAGTTCCTGCAGCGTCTCGGCCAGCGTGCGGCCCTTGAGGTCGAGTGCGGTGCTCATGGCACATCCCTGCGAAAGTGGCGCGCGTGCGCGGCGGCCCGATGAACGGGACGACCCGCGCACGCGGCCAAGGTCACTGCGGCTGGATCAGTAGGTGAGGTTCTTGGACAGGTCCCACTTCTTCGCCGTACCGGTCACGACCTTCTTGCCATCGAAGGTATCGTACTGGTACGAGATCTTCGTGAAGTTGACCGCGAAGCTCTCGGTGGGATTCTCCCCACTGGAGCTCAGGCTGTAGCTGGAGACCAGCGCCTCTTCGAGCAGGATGGTGACATAGATCTGCGGCTTGTTACCCACCACCTGCAGCAGGTTGATGGTGCAGGTGCCAAGGCTCACACCACCGCACGCTTGGAAGAACAGCTCCGGCGAGGCCATATCGCTCGGGCGGGTGAACACGGCCTCGCTGATGGACGGCGCGGACGACTCGCGCTTGGTGCTGCCGCCGCCCGGCGTGTGGATACCGCGGCCCACACCCAACTGCATGCTGTCCGCATTGATCCAGCCGATATGTCCTTCGACGTTGGACTGACCCTTGATCTCGGTTGCGAACTTGAGAAGAATCACCACTGCCTCCTGTTCGATTCGCCGCGGCGGACCGTCTCGCTATGGGGTGATCAGGACTGCGTTCACTCGAGGGAAGTGAAGGCGGGCCGCTTGGGCCCGCCCCACCGATGCGTCACTTCTTGCCGGACGGGAGCTTGGAGACCAAGCGCAGCGAGACGCTCAGGCCTTCCAACTGGTAGTGCGGTCGCAGGTAGAACTTGGCGCCGTAATAGCCCGGATTGCCTTCGATCTCCTCCACCACGACTTCGGCGCCTGCCAGAGGCTTGCGTGCCTTGTCGGCGTCGGTCGCCGTCGCCGGATTGGTCAGCACGTACTGACCCACCCAGTTATTCAGCCATGTCTCCATGTCGGAGCGTTCCTTGAAGCTGCCGACCTTGTCGCGGACGATGCACTTGAGATAGTGCGCAAAGCGACAACTGGCGAAGAGGTAGGGCAACCGAGCCGCCAGATTCGCGTTCGCGGTGGCATCGGGATCCTCGTACTCCGCCGGCTTCTGCAGCGACTGCGCGCCGATGAAAACCGCCTGATCCGTGTTCTTGCGATGCAGGAGCGGCATGAAACCGTTCTTGGCCAACTCCGCCTCGCGCCGGTCACTGATCGCGATCTCGGTCGGGCACTTCATGTCGACGCCGCCGTCATCGGTGGGGAATGTGTGGGCCGGCAGGCCCTCGACCACACCACCCGATTCGACGCCGCGGATCTGCGAGCACCAACCATAGTTCTTGAACGAACGGTTGATGTTCACCGCCATGGCGTAGGCCGCATTCGCCCAGGTGTACTTGTCGTGATTCGAGCCGTCGGTGGCTTCCTCGAAATCGAACTCCTCGACCGGGTTGGTCTTGGAGCCGTAAGGCAGGCGCGACAGGAAGCGCGGCATGCAAAGCCCGATGTATTTGGAATCCTCGGACTGGCGCAGCGACTTCCACGCCGCGTACTCCGGCGTGTCGAAGATCTTCGTGAGGTCGCGCGGGTTGGCCAACTCCTGCCACGAGTCCATCTGCATGAGCGCCGGGTTTGCCGCGGCGATGAACGGCGCATGCGCCGAAGCCGCGACCTGCGCCAACTCGCCCAGCAACTCCACATCCTGCGGACTGTGGTCGAAGTAGTAATCCCCCACGAAGCAACCATACGGGCTGCCGCCGAGCGTGCCGTATTCCTCTTCGTAGAACTTCTTGAAGATCGGGCTCTGGTCCCAGGCGGTGCCCTTGAACTTCTTGAGGGTCTTGCCCAGTTCCTTCTTGCTCACATTCAGCACGCGGATCTTGAGCTGCTCATCGGTCTCGGTGTTGTTGACCAGATGATGCAGCCCGCGCCACGCGCCCTCGAGCTGCTGGAACTCGGCGTTGTGCATGATGGCATTGATCTGGTCGGTGAGCTTCTTGTCGATCGCCGCGATCATGGCTTCGATCGAGTTGAGCGCATCGTCCGAGATGATGCTGCTGGCCGCGAGCGCCTGAGCGGCGAGCGTCTGGACAGCCGACTCGATGGCTTCCTGCGCCCGATCGCCCTTGGGCTTGAACTCCTTCTTGAGCAGCGACGACAGCTCGTTGCCCTCGAAGGTCACACCCTGGAGCGCGGATTCCTGTGCTTTCTCTTCAGCCATGTCGTCAGCCCTCCGAGCCCTCGGCCTTGGGGGCCGAGGCAAGCGCCTGCAACAGCGTGGGATCGTTGAGTACCTTGGCGATCAACTTCTCGGCGCCCGTCTTGCCATCCATGTAAGTCTTGAGGTTCGCGAGCTGCGTACGCGCCTCGAGCAGCTTGTTGAGCGCGTCGACATTGCGGGCAACGGCGGCCGGCGAGAAGTCGTCCATGCTCTCGAATGTGATATCCACGGCAAGATTGCCTTCGCCCGTGAGCGTGTTGGGCACGGTGAACTGCACCTTGGGCTTCATCGACTTCATGCGTTCGTCGAAGTTGTCGACATCGATCTCGAGCGCCTTGCGATCGGCAACAGCCGGCAGATCCTCGGCCGACTTGCCCGAGAGGTCCGCCATCACGCCCATCACGAACGGTAGCTGGATCTTCTTCTCGGCCCCGTACAGTTCGACATCATATTCGATCTGCACGCGCGGGGCGCGATTACGGGCGATGAACTTCTGGCTGCTCTGCTTGGCCAAGAGGCACCTCCTCCTCGGAGCACGCTCCCGCGACTCCAGGGTCGGACAGGGACGACGCCACATTCATGAACAACGGGACAACCGTGCGATACAGCGACTACTCGGATTCAAGACCCGCGATGGTCTGCAACTCATTGAGTCCGCCCGGCGACAGATCCTGCACCAGTTCCAGAAAGTTCTTGGAGACCAGCCGCTTGGCGCGCCGCAGCAGCAGCGGCACTGGGCTGGAAGGCTCGTACTTGGAGTACCAGTCGATGCACTGGTCCAGCATGCGCACCACATCCTCGCGCGTCTGCAGCGGACCACTCATGGCAGGAGCCCCTCCGGACATTTGTGTGCCCGCCGCGACGCCCATGGCGCCGGCATCGCTGACGGAGCCCTCGGCCAGGCCGCGGCGTGCGAGCTGCTGCGTGAGCAGTTGATTCATGGACTTGAGCGTGGATCGAAGCAGGCTGAGATCCGCAGAGGAACCGGCGCCCACGGCTGCGTTGAGCGCCTTATCAAGACCGTCCACATGCTGCAACGCCGCCGCAACGCCGTCGGCCACCTGCTGCAGTTCGGCGGCATCCATGTCGAGGAACGCGGCCTCGATCGTGGTCATGTCCACCACCCGGTTGTCCCCCTCGGGCTTGGTGAGCGTGCCATTGGCGATCTCGATATCGCGCAGCGCATAGCGGCCCGCCAAGCGCGAGTTGGCCAGCGGGGCCAGACGCAGCGCATTGACCACTTGGTCCCGGTCCGACAACCCCGCGATGATGTTGACGCGCATGGTGGGATCGTTCGCGTCGTCGGGGTCGAGGCGAGGATGCACACCCTCCCAGTAGCGCTCGACCAATCCCTGCGTGAGCGCCATGCCATCGGCGAAGCCCGGCAGGCCGTGCGTGCGGGCCAGCGCGCGCGTGAGGTAGACGGCGATGCGCAAGTTCTTGGAGCGGCCCATGAGGTCGATGCACCGCGTGCGCACCTCGCGCCACTCGGGTTCCTCGCCGGCCGACACCACGCCGCCCATCTCCTGAGTGGGCGTGCCAGCCGCGAGACGAGTCATCTCCATGAAGGCAGCGTCGTACTCGAGGTCGTCACCGCACGGGGAGTCGGCGGACACCTCACGAAGCAGTTGTTCGACATCAATGGCGCTCATGATCCGTTCCCTGGTGAGGAATGCATGGAGCCCGCTCACGCGGGGGCCTGCCCCGCAGGCGCCAGCCATGGCACCGCCGGAGCAGCCTAGAGCAACAGCCGTTGGTGCTCAAGGGGTTAGACGCGGGGACGGTGCGGGCAGCGGGGGTCGAGTCCCCCTACCTCACCGTGAGCCTGCCGTTGGCGCGCTCACTGGCCGCGCTCACGCGGACTCGGGTAC
>JANLOU010000491.1:0-3025 GCA_031366735.1 Candidatus Eiseniibacteriota bacterium | reverse complement strand
CGTACGTGTGCCCGCGGAAAGCAGGATGGATGATCATCCCGGGGGCAACCTCATGCCGGCCGTCGATGATCTTCGCCTTGCCCGTGAGTACCTTGCCCAGAATCTCCTGCACCGTCTGTGGTTATCCGCCGCAGACGGTGCAGGAGATTCTGGGCAAGGTACTCACGGGCAAGGCGAAGATCATCGACGGCCGGCATGAGGTTGCCCCCGGGATGATCATCCATCCTGCTTTCCGCGGGCACACGTACGGGTCCCAACTTCTGCAGGTCAACACGGCTCGGGGGCAGGTCGTGTTTGGCAGCGATACGTATTCGTCCTGGACGGGAATCCGGGACTGGTTGGTTGCCAACATCCAGCAGACCGATACGGTCCAGCAATTTCTGGCGTACGAAAAATGTTATGCCCTGACGTCCACGTCGCCGAGCAGCTTTCACAACTGCATTGCTGCACATGAGCCAACTTCATACACGCCGGCGTACCCGATAACGTCCAACTGGTGGAACATTCCCGGAGGAAATTGCTCGCGCGCGGCCGAGCTCACTCTCGCCAATCGCGAGCCTACTCACGTGCCCGCCAACCCCGACAAAACGCCGCCCAGCCAGTGCGTGTCGGTGGTCCCGCCGCATCCGATCGTGAAGTAGCGTTACTCGGTTGTAGTTCGAGTCCGGGCTGGCCTTAGGCAGGGGCTCGGACCCGCCCCCAAGCCCCGGCGCAGTCGCGCGACCCCCCGGGGAGTTACTCGAGAGGCCGGCCGTTGCACTCACTGCATCGTGTGTTGGTGATGCTTGTGACGGCTCTCCTCTTGCTGCCGCAAGAACTGCGCGCTCACGACCCGGACGTGAGAGGCGGGATCTTTCGCACGCATGACGCGGGCGCCACGTGGACGCCCATCAACCCGGGCATCTTCAGCAGCGGCGCGCTCGCGCTCGCCGTCAGCCCGCGCGATCCGAATCACCTGTTGCTGGCAACCGATAGCGGCGTGTGGCGCTCGCGAAACGGCGGGCGCGATTGGGATGTTGAAGCGCCAGACATCCTGGCAGGCCCGGCCTTCACCGCCGCATTCGATGCTGATGGCCAGCGCGCGCTGGTGGCGGGGGAGTCAACCGTCTTCCGCAGCGATGGAGACCGCTGGCGGCCGGTCCGAACACCTGCGGGCGCGGCGCCAGCACGCGCACTGATAGCAGGCGCGGCGCCAGGACGCGTCTATCTCGCAGGCCGATCGGGCCTGTACCGCAGTGACGACTACGGGGGCTCCTGGGCGAACGCGGGACCTGCGAAAGAGTCCCACCCTGTCGTTGGGTTGATCGCGCCTCCCGGGCACCCAGATGAGGTCCACGCGCTCGTCGCTGGATCAGTCTGGTCGAGCAGCGATGGCGCGCGCACTTGGAAGGCGCGCGCCGGCGGAGCCCCAGCCAACGGCTTCGAAGCGATCGGCCTTGAATCGACGATTCCGACCCGCCTCTGGGCAGTTGGTGCGGGACAGATGTTCATGAGCGATCGGTTAGGTGAACGCTGGAATCCTGTGGGCAAGCCATTGCCGGAAACGCGCGCTGTTGCGTTTGTTCTGGCGGTGAGCGGCGCGGTGGTCTTGGTGGGTACCGACCGCGGTATGTTTCGCAGTGCCGACGGCGGCGAGCGATGGGAGTTGACGAAAGAAGGCCTGCCCGCACACTTGGCCGCTCGGGTCCTGGTCACTGACTCGCGTAGTCCCGACACGATTTACGCTGGCTTTGCTCTTACGAGCTACGAAGTGCTGCAGACGCTCGTGCCGGGGGGCGAAACCGCTTTCGCGCGACCCGACTTGGGGTTGAGGGTCGGGGCCTTCGGGCTCGTGGTTCTGCTCGCATTGGGCGTGATCGCAGTGGTGCGACACCTGATGCACAAGTTTCATGTGGCTCATCTTGACAAGGATGCGACACGCTCTGCGCCTCGGGCCATCGACCGGACGCGGCCATGAGCGACGCAACACGCCGTGCGATCTTTTCCTCATGGTCGTGGCGCGCGAGGCTGGCGCTCGTGATCGCACTCGTGATCGTGGTCGGCCTGCTCGTCTTTTGGCCCCTTTTCAATCGGCTGACCGGGGCTTGGAACGCCCGTGGCTTCGAGGAGTTCAGGCTGCCCAATCGTACGGATATGCCGGTTGCGATTGCGGCAGCGCGAGACGGGACGGTGTGGTTCACACTCGAATCCTCCGACACGATCGGGCGTTTGCAGAACGAGCGGGTCGAGAAGATTCCAACCGGCGGTCAGAGCCTCGAGCCGTTCGGCTTGGCCGTGGACTCGGGCGGCAGCGCTTGGTACACGGAAGCGGCGAAACAACGCATTTCGCGGGCTACGCCCGACGGTGCCATCGCCTCATTCGGGCTCTCGACGCCGGTGTCAAGGTTGGGGCGGCTGTGCGTCGGGCCCGACAGCAGCGTGTGGTTTGCTGAACACACCGTGATGAGCGTGACGCGCCTGCGCGACGGGCGCTTCACGCGTTATGTCATGGGCACGCTTGACGCGAAGGTACCAGCCGATGCGGAACCGTTCGGTGTGGCCATCGCCCCGGATGGTGCCGTGTGGGCCACGCTCCCCAGCGCCGACCTGCTGTTGCGCATCGCTCCCGGGGGCAGCACAACGGCGTTCGACGTGCCCACCCGCAACAGCGGGCTCGGCGACATCGCCATCGCTCCGAACGGAGCCGTCTATTTCATCGAAATGAGCGCTAACAAGATCGGCCGCGTTGTTGACGGAAAGATCGAAGAGTTTGTGATTCCCACTGCGCGCGCGGGGCTCACGGCCCTGGCTGTGGCGCCGGACGGAGCTGCGTGGTTTACGGAATTGCGGGGCCATCGGCTCGGGCGGCTGCGTGGGGGCACGATCACAGAGTTCGAATTGCCCCGGCCGGATGCCCGCCCGTTCGGCATCACGGTCGATGTCGCGAACAAGGTCTGGTACACCGACCTCAGTGGCTGGCTGGGACGGCTCGACGCAGGCCCTGCCAGTGGTCGCTGACACAGGCTTCGTTTTGCGTGGTCCGGTC
>JANLOU010000250.1:0-6238 GCA_031366735.1 Candidatus Eiseniibacteriota bacterium | reverse complement strand
ACACCGCGGGGGCACCCCCGGTATGGTCGCCATCATCATGGGTCAGCGCCAGCACCGCGAGTTCGCGCACACCGGCCCAGCGCATGAATGGCAACACGGCGCCTTCCCCGGCATCCCAGCGCGGCGACCTCGGCCCGGTGTCCACCAACCACCAACCGTCGCCAAATCCCAACGCCAGCGCATCGCCCTGCCCCACATCGATTCCGACCAACCACCAATGGCCCGGCGGCGGGCGCAACGCTCGCTGGGTCAACACGCCGAGCACGGCGCACGAGAGCAGCGTCAGACCCAAGGCGAGCGCGGCGGCACGCTGGCGACTGTTGCTGCGCTGGCGGGCCGCAAGTGCGCGCGGCGCCAGCGCGCTCGCGGCCAACAGCGCTGCCCCTGCCCACGCGGCCCCCACGCTCCACGAATCGTTCCCCGCAGGCAGCAGCGCCAACGGCGCCGCGGCCGCATGCGCCGCCACGAGCCGCAGTCCACGCGCGAGCGGCTCACATGCGTGGAGCCAGACCCCGCCTGCACCCGGCAGGACGGCCTCGCAGATTCCACCCAGGCCCGCCCCTGCCAACAACAGCTCCGCCAGCGGCACGGCTGCGAGATTCGCGATCAGCCCCGTCCACGGAAGCGCATGGAAGCGCTCGAGCACCAGCGGCAGCGCGGTGATCTGCGCGGCGACGGTTGCGGCGAGTGGTTGCGCGAGCGCGTGCAGGCGAGGCCAGCGCTCGAGCGGCGAGGCGACGGGACGCGAAAGGGTGATCAGGCCGAATGTGGCCGCACACGACAACTGGAATCCCAGATCATGCGCCCACGCGGGTCGCCACACCAACAGCACGCAGGCTGCAAGGCCCAGCGACTGCAACGGATCGAGCGCGCGATTGTTCGCACGCGCCAACGCTGAAGCGCATTCGCCCACCACGGCGCGCAACAACGAGGGGAGCGGGCCCGCAAGCCATGCATACGCCAGCGCACAACCGGCCCCCGTGGCGGCCCGCGCCGCGGTCCCCGCGCCGAATGCGCCTGCGCAACCCCGCGCCACCGCAGCCAGCCAGACCACATGCAGCCCCGACAATGCCAGCAGGTGCACCAGCCCCGCCCCGCGCAGTTGCGCGTCGAGTTCCGGCGTCATGGCACTGCGATCGCCGAACAAGAGTGGTGCCGCGAGCTCGCGTGCGTCCGGCGAGAGCGTTGCCGCGAGCGCTCGCTCGATCGCGCGCCGCACCCGGGTGGCCATTCGCGCGGGCGCGGTGCGCCAGGCACGCGAGGGGTGCACCTCGGCCGTGTAGGCCCGGCCGTAGGCACTCACCCCGGCAGCATCCGCAGAGGCACGGGCGTCGAACCCTCCCGGGACACGCGTGCGACTGGGGCGTTCCAGTCGGGTCAGCGCGAGCAGCGTATCGCCCCACTCCGCGCCGCAACCCGTGGGCAATCGCAGCCGCACGCGCAGGTCGCGCGGCATGCGCACGCTGGCACCGAGCACGCGCGCAATGGCGACGGGATCGCCCGACTCCAGCCGGGTCGGTTCGTCGACCACCGCCCAAACTCGCACCACCGCGCCGTCGGTGATGGCAGCGCCCTGCAACTCGCGCAGCGCCGCATGCGCCCCGCCCCGTGCACGAGCACCCGCCAGCAACGCCAACGCGACGAGGCAGGAACCGGTGATCCGCGGGGCGCGGCAGGCCACGGTGGCGAAACAGCACGCGAGCGTGGCCAGCAGCGCCACATGGTGCAGCGCCAATGGCGTGCTGCATGCAGTTCCCAGCCACACCACCGCGCCGATCCCCACCGCCGTTCGTCCGCCCATGGGGCGGCACACCGCGAGGGCCGTGCCAAGCGGATCCCGCGCCGATCCGCCAAAGCACGCAGCGGCCCCGTCCACTCGGTGGACGGGGCCGCTCACATGGTGCGCACGGGATCCGCCTCAGGCGTCAGCGATCACCATGGCGATGAGGAATCCGTCGTAGCCCTTGGCGCCCACCGTCTGCAACGCGGTCGCGCTCACTCTTGGTTCGGCCGCGACCCGCTCCATGAGGCGGCGCACACCGACCACAGCGGGCTCAGTGCTGGTGGCGTCGACCACTGCGCCCTCGCGCACCACATTGTCGACGATGATCAAGCTGCCACGGTGGGTGAGCCGGAGCGCCCACTCGAAGTAATCGGGATTGCTCGGCTTATCCGCATCGATGAACACCAGATCGAACGATGCCACATCGCTCGCCACCAGCTCGGGCAGGATGTCGAGCGCCCGCCCCTCACGCAGTTCGATCTGCTCGGCCAGCCCCGCATGCGCGAAGTTCGCGCGCGCGACAGCGGCGTGCTTCGCATCGGCCTCGAGCGTGATCACACGCCCTTCGGCGGGAAGCGCCCGGGCCAGCCAGAGGGTGCTGTAGCCCCCCAGTGTCCCCACCTCGAGCACCCGTTTCGCGCCGATCATGCGGGCGAACAGGTGCAACAGCTTGCCCTGGTTCGGCGCGACATGGATCGCGGGCAACCCTGCGGCCGCGCTGGCGGCCAGCGTCGCGTCCAGCGCGGGGTCGGGGACCAGCAACACCTGCGAGAAGTAAGTGTCGACAGCATTCCACAGCGGCAGGCTCATCCGACCTCGGGGAAAATCATGCTACGGGGTTGGATTGCTCTTCGGGGCCGCGCGCCCCGTACTCAGTGAGGATCGCTGGATCTCCGAGAAGTACTCGTCACCCTGCAGCGACTGCGCGCTGATGTACCAACGCGTGTTGCCCGAGGCATCGAATGCATTCGGAGGGAACACCGAGGTGACCACCGCTCCGTTCGGCCCCTTCATGACGGTCATGGGATAGCGACGCCACAGCCCCTCGGAGGCGCGCACATGCAACCACGACTCGCGCGCGTCACCGGGCTGCAGCCCCACCAGATTGGCCGAGATGATCGTGACCTGATCGGCCGACATGACGCGGTTGTTGTTGAGCAACTGCACGGTGGGCTGATCCAGGTCGAGCCCGAACTGGACCTGCGCGAAGCGCTGGTTCCCGCCCGGCAGGTCGATCACCTGCACCGGCGCGGTCTCGCCGTGCCATGTGAGCTTGAGGCTGTGTGGACCGCGCGGCAGTTCGAGCGATGCTGGCGTCACACCGCGCAACTCCCCGTCGACGAACACCTGAGCGCCGTTGAGCGGCGATGCGCCCTGCTCGTCATTGAGCTGCGCCTGGACCTGGATGATCCCCGTTGCGGGTGATGTGATGGGGTGTGCCACCACCTGTGAGGTCTGGCGCACGCCCACTTGGACGGTCTGCGCCCACGCGGGCATACCCGGACCGCTGAACTGCACCTCGTGCAGTCCGGGCGCGATGGACTCCATCTTGACCGGAGCGAACCCCATCGGCTTGCGATCGACGCTCACCGAGATCGGGATGCCCGGATCGCTCGCGAAGATCTCGAGGTCGCCGTGCAGGGATTCCTTGAGCGTGATGCGGTCCTTGTTCTGGCCGCGCACGGGAATCTGGATGCTGCCCAGCTCGGTGAGCGTGAGCGAGAGCGTGTGCTCGCCCGGCGGCAGCTCGATGCTGGCCGGGGTGCGACGCGCGAGATCCTTGCCGTCGATGGCGATCCATGCGCCCGGCGGGTCGCTCTCGATGACCGCCTCGAAATGCGCCCCGCCCAACCCCACGGCGCGCAACGCGCGTTGCATGGGTCCCGGCCCACTCGTGGTCCCAGGCGACTGCAGCTTTCCGAGCAACCAGCCGCCCGCGAACAATGCCACGACCAGCACGCCCCAGGCCCACGGCTGCTGGTGCCAGCGTTTGGAGTCGAGTTCCGTTGCGGCCGGCCACTTGGAAGGGGCGCTCGCGCGGCGCAGGGAATCGAGCATGGTCGGCGGAGCCACCGGCTCGACCAGCGGCGGTGCCGAAGGCTGCAGCTCGAGCGGAACAGGTTCCAATCGCAGGGCGCTGTCGGCGGGCTCGGCGACGGAAGCCGAGGTGAGATAGTCGACTTGTACGATGCCCACCAACTCGGGCGGCAGCGGAGGAATGGCGAAACGCTCGTGGTCGGCGCCGACGGGCTCGTGCACCACCTCGATGGGTTGACGCGGATCGCCGAGCACCGCGGGCGAGAGCATCGGCAGCGTTCCGCTCGGCGTGGTCTCGCTGGGCGCCACCAGCGGAGCCGAGGAGTTCGGCGGCAGCGCAGTGACCGGCGCGAGCTTGGGCGCGAACGCCCTGGCCTCGGGCGGAGTGGGTGGAGCGGGTGGTGTGGGTGGTGTGGGCGGAGTGGGTGCTGTGGGTCGGGCCGCCAGCAGGATCTCGGCAAGTCCGGACGGCCGGAGCGACGCGATCGGCGGCTGAGCAGCGATCGGCGGCTGAGCAGCGATCGGCAACGGTGCAGCGGTCGGCACGATTGCTTCGAGTGGCTCGTGCACGACCATCGGTGTGAACGCCTCGGCGATCGCCCCGGGGATGCGCTCGGCCACGGCCTCGGGAATCGGCGCATCGTCATCATCGGGCGAGTGCGGCTCATTCCATGCCAACTGGGTCTGCTCGAAACGCGGCTCGGCTGGCGGCGCATCACTCAGTAGTGAGTCGTACACCGACAGTGGTGCGGACTCCTCGCTGCGCTCCGGCTCCGTGCCCAGCGCGGGGATGGCCCGCCGCCCCCAACCCATCAGGCGATCCAGCCAGCGCCCGACCGGATGCTTGCCCCGACGCGCCTCGGCATCGGCGCTCTCGTCGGAAGCTTCGGAAACTTCGGAATCTTCGGCAGTCGATCCTGCGGCGGCAGCGGACGGTGGTCCCGACAACGGATCGGTGGTGTGCTCCGCGAGCAACTCCTCGACGGGCATGCCGATCTCCTCATCGTGAGATCCGATCGCGACCTGTTCGTGGACCGCGCCGGCAAGCCCGGGCTGTTGCGTGGGCAACGCATCGGGCAACTCGGTGCGCGGGGCCGGCGTGCTGGGCATGGCGGTCGGCACCGCCACTTGCGCGGCGCGCAGTGCGGCCGCTTCCGCTGGAGGTTCGGGCGCGGCGACGATCGCAATCGGAGCGCTGGGTGTGTGAGGGGCCGCGGCGGGCGCGGTCCGGTTACTCCAATCGGCCTCGACCGCGCACGGGGCTGCCGTGGCCCGGTCCCCGCTTGGCCAATACTCGATGCTGACCTCGGCGCTCACTCCCGGGGGGAGCACCGTGGCGAATGCCTCTCGGCCCGCGTCGTCGCGGACCCGCACCCACTGGGGCTGATAGTCGCGGCCGTCCACCCGCAATGCGACGCTGGCGTCCCCCACCCAACCGAACGCCGCTCCCGCTGGCGCATCGATGAAGGCCGCCGAACAGGGCGCGGGCGAGCCCGTGCGTTCCCAGAGCTCCGCGTGCGAGAACAAGAGCCCCGTGAGGGCGTGATGCAACAGTGCGGGAATCGCGCGAATGCGGGTGTCGGTGCGGGAGGTCTCGGCGGCGACTCCACCCAGATCACCCAGCCAGCCCTGGAGTTCGGCAGGTGTGAATCCTGCGGGAACCCCCAACAGGACCAGATCGATACCCTGCTGGGTCACCCCGGCGGTCAGGACTTCGCCGTCGGTGCGAGTGGAAACCACCCACCTTGGGGTCGTGAGGCTGGCCATGTTCATGGATGGGCTCCCTCCCCGGCTGCAGGACCTGGTCTCGGCTCTCCCTGAGCGAAGTCGTTGCGCAAGCTAGCCAACAGCTGCGCAAGTGTCAATGCGAGAGCGGGTTGTGGCACAGGGCTTGCGGGTATTCCGAGGTTCGAGTGGTGGGCTCGATGGAACGAGCCCCGGTGCAGGTCATGGTTGTGCAAGTTTGCACTCCATTCCAGTTCGATGCATTGCAGAGTGCATGCCGTGCCGATACCTTGCTTGGGTATTCTGGACTGTTCGCAGATGGATCTGCCCTACGGAGGACCTCGAATGACTCTGAGTCAGTCCCTGCGCGTGGTGTCGTTGGCCACGCTGATGTGTCTGGGCGCCCTCTGGGCCCCGGCGCGGGCCGCCGAGTCGACGGTCGCGCCGAAGGATTCCGCAAGCATCGCGCGGGCCAGTAACGCGCGGCAGAACCCACTCAGTCCGGCCGCCCCTGTGGGTGGCGCCATCAGCTCCCCCAGCACGCCCCCGGACTCTGACGCCGCCCTGCTCGACCAGCCGGCTGTCGAGGACATCGATCTACAGATGAACGCCGATGTGCTCAAGTGGATCGAGTTCTTCACGGGCTCGGGCCGCAGCACTTTCGAGCGCTGGCTCAAGCGCTCGGGTCGGTAC
>JANLOU010000235.1:0-1623 GCA_031366735.1 Candidatus Eiseniibacteriota bacterium | reverse complement strand
GTCAATGACGTTCGTCGACTATTTGGTTCGGAGCGGCCGAGCCGTACTGTACCCGATCTACGAACACACATACGGTCGCGGGACGACATTGCCGGGCGACGTGGCGACGGCGACGATCGAGCATCGCGACCAGATGTTGCGCTGGGCGAGGGAGATGCGGCGGTCGATCGATTACGCGGTCACGCGGCCGGTTATCGACAGCGCACACATCGCGTACGTGGGCACAAGCTGGGGTGGTCGCACGGCCGGTGTTGTGCTCGCAATCGAGCCGCGGTTCCGCGCGGCAGTGCTGAACGTGGCCGGCATCGGCGCGCCCGCGCGGCGACCCGAGGAAGATCCAGTGAATTTCCTGCCGCGGATCCGGATTCCCGTGCTCATGCTGAGCGGACGCTATGACAGTGTCTTTCCGTATGAGACGTCGCAGAAGCCGTTCCTCCAGCTGCTCGGCTCGCCGGCAGACAAGAAGAAGCAGATCCTCTTCGACGGCGGGCATTTCCTGCCGCGCACGATGATGGTGGCCGAGTCGCTCAAGTGGCTTGATCAGTACCTCGGTCCGGTGGTGAAGCAGTGAAGACCAAGGTCAACAGCCTGGGAGCAACACCATGGATCACAATCAATGGGCGTCGCGCGTGCGCGTGTATGCCGTTGCAGCGCTGCTCGCTGCGCTTCCACTCACGCTCCGGGCCCAATCCCCCGACCCACGTGCCGCCGTGATCGCTGTGGCCGACTCGGCGCTCGCGGCCATCACGCGCGGCGACGCCATCGGCCTCACGGATCTCATGGTGCCCGAGGCGGTGATGTTCCCGACATCAACGCGCGACGGCATCACGAGCTATCGCGTGCGCACGCGCGAAGCGCAACGCACTGCGTCGCTCACCGGTGCTGTCGAGCGCGGGCTCAAACCCACAGCGATGGTGAACGGCGGAGTCGCGATGGTCTGGATGCCCTACGACCTTTACCTCAACGGCGCCTGGTCCCATTGCGGCGCCGATGTCTTCACGCTCGTGAAGAGCGACAATAAGTGGCGTATCGTGTCACTCGCGTGGAGCGCCGAGCAGCCACCGGTGTGCGAGAAGCATCCGTCGGGGCCGCCGGCGAAGCCCTGATTATCGTTCGCCCATGGCGAACTCGAAGCCAGCACCGATCTCCATCGTCAACGTCGGCTACCGCTCCACCAACTTCTGGGTGCTGAGTGCCGGCAGCTCACGCTTGCTCGTGGACCTCGGCTGGATGGGACAGTTCGGCGCGCTCGAAGCCGAGCTGAGGCGAAAAGACATCCCACTCACGGAAATCACCCACGGCTTCGCCACGCATTTCCACGGCGACCACGCCGGTGCGGCGCAGGATCTCAAGAACATCGGCATGCGCCTCATCGTCACGCCGGAACAGGTGCCGCACGTCGCGGCAATGAAGCAGTGGATGAAGCCGGCGGACAGCTACACCGAGATCGAACTCGACGACAACGTGCTCGTGCCGATCGCGGAGAGCCGTGCCTTCCTCAAGACACTCGGCTGCGCCGGACAGCTCGTGCACACGCCGGGCCACTCGGACGACAGTGTGAGCCTACTGCTCGACTCGGGCGAAGTGTTCACGGGCGACCTGACGCACCCGCAGTTCATCACC
>JANLOU010000215.1:0-3966 GCA_031366735.1 Candidatus Eiseniibacteriota bacterium | reverse complement strand
GCGTTCGGTGTGGTCGCGGGCCGGTCCGGGCAGCGTCACGGAAGTCTGTCCGCTTGCCGTCAGCCCGGCGAGCAGGATGCTGGTCGCCACCTGCGCGCTCGCGACCGGGATGTCGTAGTGGATGCCACGAAGCGCGCCGCCGTGGATCACCAGTGGCGGGAGCCCCTCGCCCCGGGCCTCGATCCGCGCGCCCATGCGGCGAAGCGGTTCCAGCACGCGACTCATGGGACGCTTGCTCAATGAAGCATCGCCGAAGAGCTCCGTGCGGAACGCTTGAGACGACGCGATTCCCGCCAGAAGTCGCAGCGTGGTGCCGGAGTTCCCGCAATCGATCGCGGTTGCCGAGGGCCTCAACTGCATCCCTGCGCCCCGGATGACGCGGCCGCTGGGCTCGTCGTGCCATGCCGCACCAAGTGCGGTTGCGGCGCGCCAGGACCTTGCGCAATCCTCCCCCGGGTTCGCCGCGGTCACGCGCGTCTCGCCCGTGGCCAGCAGCGCGAACAATGCCGCCCGGTGGGTGATGGACTTGTCGCCAGGAGGCGAGAATGATCCGTTCAGCACGCCCCGACGACGCGTGGACAAGCCGATGGCCGACATGCGCTCACTCAGGCGGTGGCCGACGCCGGGAGCAACTGCCGAAGCGCGGCCAACAAACGCGCATTCTCGCTCGGCAGCCCGACCGTGATACGCGAGTGGAACTCATCCAGCCCGAACGCTGTCAGCGGTCTCACCAGCAGCCCCTGCCGCTCGAGATCCTGGCAGAGCCCGCGCATGTCTGTGGGGAAGCGGCAGAAGAGGAAGTTGCCATGGCTCGGGCGAACATGGACTCCGAGCGAGCGGAGCCCCAGCGCGAGTTGCTCCATGCCGTCCCGGGTCATCCGCAGGGTCCGCGGCACCTGCTCGGGATCCTCCAGGCTGGCGAGCGCCGCTGCCTGCGCGATCCCATTCACATCGAACGGTTGGCGGATCCGGTCGTACACGCCCGAGAGCGTGGGATCCATGACGCCATAGCCCACCCGCAGGGAGGCGAGTCCGTGTGCCTTGCTGAAAGTGCGGAGCACGACGATGGCGCGCTCGGGGTGGCGCAGGACGCGCTCGATACCATTGGGGTACGCCGGATCGTGGGCGAACTCATGGTAGGCCTCGTCCAACACCAGGGTGATATCGGCGGGCAGCCGCTCGATGAAGTCGTCCAACTGGGCTGCCGTGAGAATATCCCCGGTGGGATTGTTCGGGTTGCACAGGAACATCAAACGCGTGCGAGGGGTGACGGCGCCGAGCATCGCTTCGAGATCGATGCCGTGATCCGCGCCGGCCACATGCACCGCCTGCCCCCCGAAGGCCCGCACGGCAATCGGATACATGAGGAAGCTGGGATGATGCATGACGGCTTCATCCCCGGGACGCAGGAATGCCTGACAGGTGAGCAGAATGAGTTCGTTGCTGCCGCACCCCAGCAGCACATGCGAAGGGGTCACCCCCAGTCGTTGCGCGAGCGCCTCGCGCAAGCGAAGCCCGCCGGCATCCGCATAGCGGTGCATCTGCTCTGCCGCACGCTGCGCCGCGGCCACCGCGAGCGGGGACGGCCCCAGGGCGTTCTCGTTGGAAGCGAACTTGATGACTTCCGAGAGGCCGAGGTCACGCTGCAACTGCTCGATCGGCGTGCCCGGTTGGTAGACTGCGATCTGCAGTAGTTCCGGGCGGACGAGGTCGATGAGCGGGCGGTTCATCGGACGGAACGACGCGCCCCCGCGACCTTTCGTTTCTTGGCCACCGGCGTCGCAGCGCGACGCACCGCGGTCTTCTTGCTCGCCGCCGGCTTCTTCTTCGCCTTCGCGGTCACAGCGGCTCGTCGCGGCGACACCTTGAGCGCCTGACGCAGGGACTGCAGGTTCCGCCAGGTGATGAAGTCATCGATGCGTTGACGCCGCCCGCCGGGCAGCTCGGCGAACATGCAGGCCAACTCGTACGGGTGCTCCTGTTTGCGGACCTTGGCAAGCTCACACCGCACGACGATGCCCTCGCACTTGAGCAGCTCCTGAGCGATGTCATGCCCCGGGATCCGTGGCATGACGAGCGTGAGCTGAACCTTGGAGAGCGGCGGCAGGTAGTGCGAGGACATGCAGTACACACCACTCGAGGAGATGTTCTGGCTCTCGGTGACGATCTGCGTGGAGCCCCCATCGTGGGTGCCTTCGACCCGCATGCTCACCTTCGCGTCCACGCGCTCGCTGCGGCGCCTCTCACGCTTCGTGGCCTTCTTCACCGCCATCCTTGCCTCCCGTGTCCGCGGCGTCCCCGTCGCGTGTCCTGCACCACCGGCGCGAAGTCGGCCTCGCGCGCCGGAACATCCACTTTCGCGACGATCACCTCGATCGGGTCGCCGAGCGTATAGCGCCGGCGCGTCCGGTGTCCCTCGAGGCGAACACCGGTCGGATCCAGTTCGAAGCGGTCGTCGAAGTAGTTCCCGATCCGGACGAATCCGTCCACCGGCACATCCTCGAGTTCGACGAAGAATCCACGAGGGGTGAGGCCGGTGATACTACCGTAAGCGCGCTCTCCGAGTCTTGTCTCCAGATGGCGCAGTCCCTTGACCCGGACGCCCTCGCGTTCTGCTTCGGTGGCATTCTGTTCGGTGCCACTGCACTGCTCGGCGAGTGTCGAGTTCAAGTGGGGGTCCCACGCGCGATCCTGTCGGTCGTGGATCCACTCCCGCACCCGGCGATGGTTGTGCAGATCGGGATAGCGCCGGATGGGCGAGGTGAAATGGCAGTACTCGAAGGTCGCCAGCCCGAAATGGCCTAGATCGCGCTCCAGATACCGCGCACGGGTCAGAGCGCGCAGCGCCAGCCGGTGCACGAGCCGCTTCTTGGCGGGATCCAACGGGACCGCGAGCAATGCCTGCAACGCCCGATGGGGTTGGCCGATCGCCCCCAGGCGCGGCAACTGCAGCACTTTGAGCATGGCGTCGAGCGCCTCGAGCTTGTGAACGAGCGGGGGCTCGTGCACCCGATACAGCACGCCTGAGCCGCGCACGGCACCCGCTTCCCCGACGCACCGGTTCGCGAGCAGCATGAACTCCTCGACCAACTCATGGCTCGCCAGATGCGGGCGTCGCTCGATCCGTAGGACGGCGCCATGCTCATCGACCACCGCCTTCACCTCGGGCGATTCGATCGCGAGGGCACCCACGGCCATCCGGCGCCGGCGAAGGGCGCGCGCCAACGCCATGAGTTGCGCGCAGGTCTCGGCGAGATCCGCTGCCAATGGCTCGCGCCCATCGAGCGAATCCTGCACCTGCTCGTAGCTGAGGCCCACCCGGCAGCGGATGACGCTCTCGACGAAACGGTACTCATGCAGGGTCGCGTCGGCACTCAGCACGCAGATCACGGACAGCGCGAGTCGGTCCACCCCTGCACGCAGTGAGCACAGATTGGCGGACAGGCGTTCGGGCAGCATCGGCACCACGCCGCCGGGTAGATAGCAACTGGTGCCACGCGCGAGGGCCTCGTCATCGAGCGGAGAACCAAGCGTCACATAGTGCGAGACATCGGCGATGTGGATACCGACTTCGAAGCGACCATCCGGCAGTTGCTTGAGGTGCAGCGCGTCATCGTGATCACGTGCGTCCGCCGGATCGATCGTGAAAACCAGCAGTTCACGCAGATCGAGCCGACCCGAACGCTCGGCTTCACCGGGCTCGTGGTGGGCGTCCGCCTGCGTTTGTGCTTCGGGCGGAAAATGCACGCGGAGCCGGAACTGCGAAGCCACCGTCGTGTCATCCCATTCGGGGCGGTCGTCGGCACCCAATACTTCGACGAGTTGTGCCGCACCATCACCAAAGACCTCGGCGATGATGTAATCCCCGTCCTCGGGTCCTTGCGGCCCCTTCCAACTCAGCTCCCGAACACCCTCACGCCGCCGTGCAGGGTCGAAGCTCCAGCGGCCGCGCGCTTGATGCGCGCG
>JANLOU010000188.1:0-1984 GCA_031366735.1 Candidatus Eiseniibacteriota bacterium | reverse complement strand
CGCTGATGCGCTTGAGCATCGCGTACGTGTTGGGGATCTCGCGCGGATCGTAGCCGGCGGCCGTCGCGTAGCGGATGCCCAGCGCATCGGCCTGCGTCTCGTCGTCGCGGCTGTACTTGAGCATGAGCAGCCCCAGCGCCTGCTGCGCAGCGCCACTGTACTGGCGGAAAGACTCGCTGAAGACGCTGGCCAACCCGAGCCCCAACCCCGCCAACTCCTGCTGCGTGATCTGCCGTGCCGAGTGGCGTGCGGTGACATGCCCGATCTCGTGCCCCATCACGCCCGCCAACTGCGCCTCGGACTCCAGGTGCGAAAGGATGCCACGCGTGATGTAGATGTAACCTCCCGGCATGGCGAACGCATTCACCACCGGATCGTCGAGCACGGTGAAGTGCCATTGAAGTGTCGGCAACTCGCTAACATGCGCCAGCCGCTGTCCGATGCTGTCCACATAGGCGGCAAGTCGGGGATCGTCATACAGCCCATACTCCGCGACAGTCGCCGCGTACCCCTCCTTGCCGATCGCCGCTTCCTGCGCGGCAGAAACCAATGAGAACTCGCGCCGCCCGGTTGCGGGGTTCGTAGCGCACGAAACCACGAGCGCGGCGGGCAGTGTGAGCGCCAGGACGAACCATGCGAGCCGGGCGCGGACATCACGGGTAGGGAACATATGGCCAGCCTCCTTCATGCCATTCGTTCAGTAACGGGGCACGGTGGGATCGATCTCGCGCGACCATGCGTCGATCCCCCCTGTGAGATTGCGAACATCGGCGAAGCCCTGCTGTTGGAGGATCTGCTGGACCTGCGCACTGCGCCCACCATGGTGGCAGTAGACGATCAGCGTGCGGGTCGGGTCGAGTTCATTCGCTCGCACCGGGAGCACTCCCATCGGGATGTGCATGGCGCCCTCGATGCGGCCGATCGCCCATTCCTGCGGTTCGCGCACATCCAGCAACTGCACCCCGGCATCCGCCGCGCGCAGCGCGACCAACTCCTTCACATTCAGATTCGCATGCTTCAGGGCAGCCTCCTTCGCGCTATCCGCGGTGCCACAGATGAACGCGTAGTCCTCGAGTTCGCGTATGCGCGGCTCGAGGCCACACACCGGACAGTTCGGATCCTTGCGCAGTGTGAGTTGTCGGAATGTCATCTCGAGTGCGTCGTACAGCAGCAGCCTGCCGATGAGCGGCTCGCCCACGCCCAGCATGAGCTTGAGCGCCTCATTGGCCTGGATCGCCCCGATCACTCCGGGCAACACACCCAACACGCCTGCTTCCGCGCACGAAGGCACCACGCCCGCTGCGGGTGGGACCGGGAACAAGCAGCGATAGCACGGCCCGAGGCGCGCGTCGAACACACTGGCCTGGCCCTCGAAACGCAGGATGCTGCCGTAACAGTTGGGCTTTCCCAATAACACGCACGCGTCGTTCACCAGATAGCGCGTGGCGAAGTTGTCGGTGCCGTCCAGGATCACATCGTAGTCCGCCAACAGCCGGAGCGCATTGCTGCGCTCGAGCATCAGCGCGTGCGGCTCCAACACCACATGCGGATTCAAGTCGGTCAACCGGGCGACCATCGAGTTGAGCTTGGGCTGGCCGATCGAGGCGGTGCCGTGCGCGATCTGCCGCTGCAGATTGGTCTCGTCCACCACATCGAAGTCCACGAGTCCGAGGCGGCCGACACCCGCCGCGGCCAGATACAACGCGATCGGCGAGCCCAATCCGCCTGCGCCAATGATGAGCGCGCTTGCCGACTTGAGTCGGCGTTGTCCCTCGAGCCCGACTTCGGGCAACACCAAGTGCCGACCATAGCGGCGCGTCTCGGCGAGGGTGAGTTGAGGCAACGGGGATTCGGGCATCCGGCACTCCATGTGGATTCCAGCCGCCGGTGCGGCCAGTGCCGCCTGAACGTAGGCCGCGGCCGGAGCCACGTCCAGCACTAGGGCACGAACAGCACCTTGCGGAACGCGACGCCGGCCGCGGAC
>JANLOU010000117.1:0-3392 GCA_031366735.1 Candidatus Eiseniibacteriota bacterium | reverse complement strand
GAAGCGGCTCACCGACCACCGCCGGGACCAGAGCAACCTGAATATTGCTCCGTCCATCTCGCCGCAGGGTGACCGCATCGCGTATTTCTCCGACCGCAAGCAGTACACCGATATCTATCTCATGTCGGCATTCGACGGTCGGGTGATCAAGCGCGTCATCCGCGGTGAGCGCAATGCCCAGTTCGAGGCGATTCCATCGTTCCGCACCTCCATCGCCTGGTCGCCGCAAGGCGACCGGCTCGCGCTCACGGCGAAGAGCGAAGGCCGGGACCGACTGTATGTGATCGATGTCCGGACCGGCGATATCCTGAAACGTTGGGATCTGGGTTGCGAATCCCTGGCATTTCCTGCGTGGTCGCCGACATCGGATTCCTTGGTGGTATCGGGGCTCAAGCAGGGCCGCAGCGACCTGTATCTGGTGAATGCTCGCTCGGGCGCGATCTCGCGCCTCACGGATGATACCTACGACGAGAAGGAACCCTCGTGGTCGCCGGATGGGCGTCGCGTGGTGTTCGCTTCCGACCGCCTTGCGCCCGTCGTCCTGCAGCCGAATCGGACCCCGGATGGATTTGGCAGGGTGGGGTTGTACGAGATCGACCTCGACTCGCGCCGAGTTTCGCTTCTGCTCGACACGGCAGGAGAGGACCACGCGCCGATCTGGTCACCGGACGGCCGTCGACTCGCGTTCATCAGTGATCGCGGCGGCAAGCCCGATATCTACCTATTCGAGCCTGGGGACAGCAGCGTCACCCAACTCACCGATGTGCTCGGCGGCATCTTCAGCTTGTCCTGGTCACGCCAGAACGACCGTATGGTGTTCTGCGCGTTCAATCGATTCGGCTGGGATGTGTTCTCGGTGCAGGAGCCGTTGTCGTTGGACCCCGTGATGCAGCGCATGCGGCGCAAGGCGCCCGCTTCCGTGTTGAGTGTGGCTGCCGCCGCCTTGCCCACGGTGCCCGATACGCTGCGCAATGTTTCCGCCGGTGCTCTCGCCGCGGTCTGGCCCGACTCGATGTCGACCCCGGACAGTTCGCTCTCCACCGGCCGGCACCGACCGCGCGAGCCGCGGCCCCCGCTCGCGCTTCGGCGTGGCGAGGAGCCCCCTGCGTGGGATGGGGGGGCGTTCCCCATGGCTCCAGTGCTGATCCCGGCAGATTCCACGCGTAAGTCGCTCCCGACATTGACCCCGTTGGTGGAGAAGGGCGGGGCGTTCGCGCTGACGGACAGCGTGCTGGGGCAGGCCGCGGCTCCTTATCGATCGCATCTGTCGGCCGAGGCCATCAATGGCGGATTCCTGGCCGCATCGGGATACGGATTCGTCGGCTCGACGCAAGTTTACTTCAGCGATTTTCTCGGCGATCGCAGTGTCTTCGTCGCGACGGATGTGTTCGCGAACTCCCTGAGCGAAACCAACGCGCTCGCGATCTACAGCTATCTGCCCAAGCGCTGGGATTGGCGTGTCGGCGCGTTCCATTTCAAGGACTACTTCCAGTCGCGCGTCACCACGCTGGGCGAGCAGTTGGGGAGCGCAAAATTATTCTCGGAACGGAACTTCGGCGTGCTCGGGGGGGTGTCGTACCCATTCGATCGATTCCGTCGCGTCGATCTGCAGTTCACCCAGATGTTCGTGGAGCGTCAGTTCTTCCGCCAGGACATCGTCGGAAACTTCTTCCGCGACCGCAAAGAGTATCGCTCGGTCACCTCTCCTTCCCTGGGGTTGGTCGGGGACAACGCGCTCTTCGGGTATTTCGGGCCGGTGAATGGCTCGCGCTATAACCTGACCTACAGCCCTTCGCTGGCGTTGTTCGATAACGGCTTGGAGTACCAGACGCTGACGGCGGACTATCGCCGCTACTGGGACCTGACGAGCGGTTACACATTCGTGGCCCGCTCGCTCACCGCGTTCAGTGGCGGGAGGGATCCCCAGACATTCCGGATCGGGGGCTTCTCGACCCTGCGCGGCTTCCCCGATTTCGATCTGCTGGGCTCGCGAGTGGCGCTCGGCACGCTGGAGCTGCGCTTCCCGTTCATCCAACAACTCGGATTGGTCGGGCCGGTGCCGATCGGGAATTTCTTCTTTCGCGGCGCTTTGTTCACGGACTTCGGGATGGTCTGGGACCAGGGCGATGCGCTGCGCTTGACCACCGTGGGTGCCGATGGCAAGCGTCGCCTGGACAGTCCTTACATGAGTTTTGGTACGGGCGTGCGCACTTATCTGCTCGGGCTACCCGTGAAACTGGATGTGGCGTGGGCCACGGACATGCAGGACACCCGCCGACCGCGCTGGCACTTCAGCATCGGCCCTGAGTTCTGAGCTCCTGATCGGCGTCAAGGGAAGTCGGGGCTCGGGAAGCCCCGATGCCCCCGAATCGTGCGCAATGCAAGTCCGGGTTGCCGGGGGCATCCCCCGCCAGACGGTGGGCTGGCGCGACGACCCTGCAGTCCGTTATGATTCTCGCCGATGTCTGGGTTTGTCGTGGGGCGCTCGGCCTCGCGGCAGATCCTCGATACTCCACCCGATCCCGGCGGATCCACTCGGTTCGTCTTGGTCAGAACTCAGGAGTCCGTATGACCACGCCCCGCAATGCGGCGCGACTCGCCGTCATGAGTCGCCAACCCCGCATGTTCGACGCCCCGCGCATGCCCGATGGCCACCGTTCTGCGGTGAGCACCTACTACGGGCGGCATGTGCTCGACCTGATCAAGCTGCGCGAGAAACTTCCGCGCGAGGCCTATCAGTCACTCATCTCCACGCTCAAGAGCAGCACGCCCTTGACCAAGGAGGTCGCGGAAACAGTGGCCTCCGCCGCGCGCGAGTGGGCGGTGGCGCATGGCGCCACGCACTTCACCCACTGGTTCCAGCCCATGACCGGGCTGACCGCCGAGAAGCATGACGCGTTCATCGACCTGAATGTGAACATGTCGGGCGAGGCGCGCGTCCTCGAGAAGCTCTCGGGATCGCAACTCTGGCAGAGTGAGCCGGACGCCAGCTCGTTCCCTTCCGGAGGGATGCGCAGCACTTTCGAGGCCCGGGGATATACCGCGTGGGACCCCAGTGTTCCGATGTTCCTGGTCGAGAGTGTGAACGGGCCCACGCTCTGCATCCCGTCGGTGTACATCAGCTATCACGGCCACAGCCTGGACCACAAGACGCCGTTGTTGCGGTCGGTTGAGGCGCTCGACAAGCACGCGGTGGCGTTCCTCAAGCTGCTCGGGGATGTCGATGTCAAGGCTGTGGCGACCACTCTGGGTGTGGAGCAGGAGTACTTCCTCGTCGACCGCGCACACCACGCGCTGCGCACCGATCTCATACTGGCCGAGCGCACGCTGCTCGGCGCGGCCTCGCCGCGTCACCAGCAGTTCGAGGATCATTACTTCGGCACCATCCCGCC
>JANLOU010000104.1:0-2499 GCA_031366735.1 Candidatus Eiseniibacteriota bacterium | reverse complement strand
ACACCGCACCGTCCCGGCGCCAGCCGAGTGCATCGCGCGCGGCCTCCTGCGGCATCGGTACGAACAGGTCGAGGTCGACGCCATTGGGAATCACCGTCACCTCGGGGATCCGCGCGATCCGGCGACGCATCTCGGCGCTCTTGACGATCACCGCGGTGGCGCGGCGAGCCGCATACCACGACAGCGGAATCAACGCGCGACTCTTGAGCGAGGACCGACCGTCGGCGTCGGGCCGGCCCAACAGATCGTCGCCCAACAGGCTCAGCACCAGCGGCAGCTTGACGCCCGCTGCCGCTGCGCCCGAGAGCCCATAGTGAGCGTGCACCAGATCGGCGCCGGCTTGGCGTGCGATGCGCGGTAGTTCGCGCAACGCTTGGAAATAGCGTGCGGTGCTCCGCCAGCCCTCGATCTCGTAGACCGTGTTCTCGATGCCTGCGGCCACCAGCGAGTCGGCCTGCGACCGGACGAACACGCCCCAGTGCGGGCGCTGCGGCGAGGGCCACATGTTGGTCACGGTCAGCACGCGCATCACAGCGGCCTGGGGTCGCGAGCGCGTTCGCTCAGGTGGTAGAGCGACATGGCCAGATAGCGCGGGTACTCGTTGCGATCCGAGAGCACTCCATAGTCGCCGCGCGAGAAGTACTCCAGCCCACCGTCTCGGCGTTGGTGCGAGAGGACGAAGCGGAAGGTGCGGTCGGCGGCTTCGTGGTGATCGGCCCAGCCCAAGGCACTCACCGTGCGCAGCGCCATGCCGACCGCGTCGGCGTAGTAGAGCACCTGTGGCAGCACGCTCAGACAACTCGCGCGCACGGCGCCGCTGGCCAGGACGCCCGTGGCGAGATAATCCGCCAAGCGCACCGCCAGAGCGCGGGCGCGGGCATCGTCGTGTTGCTGCGCATACCAGGCGAGCTTCATGCACTGGAACGCGTTGTACTGGTAGCACAGGTAGTGCACTCGCGTGCGTGGCTCGTGTGGACCGGCCAACTCGTAGGGCAACTCGCCACTGGGCAACATGACCGCCTCGAGGAAGCCGAGCATGGCGGGGACCTTCGCCAGGTAGGCGGCATCGCCCGTCGCCCGAGCGAGGCGCCCCAGCACCCAGATCCACTCGCAGGTGTTGTTGGGCACCATGCCGCGCGGTTTCTGGAAGTAGTTCACGCACAGGCCGCCGGGATGCTGCTGATAGCCGATCTCGCGCTCCAGGTAGGCGTGCCAGCGAAGCGCCGCTTCGAGCCAGAGCCGGTCCCCATCGCGTTCGAACGCGTCCAGCATCGCGACCGCGCCGAAATCGCCTTCGACCGTGGCGATCAGATGCCGACGCTCGGGCAGGGGATAGGCCCAGGCGCCATCGGCGCGCTGCGTGTCGCGGATGACGCGCGTCGCCGCGCGTGCCGCCTCGTGGTAAGCGCGTTCGCCCGTCAGGTCGCCCAATGTCCACGAGGCGAATGCTAGATACGCCTGCCCCTGCAGGAAGTAGTAGCGCTCGGTCGGGCGCAGGAACGGCGCGTAGCTTTTGACGAAGCGCCCGATGCGGATGTTCCATCGCACACCTTGGTCCGCGCCAGCCAACTGGCCCTGATGGACATGATGCGCGAGCAGGTGGGCGTGCAGTGCACGCGCGCCTGCAAGCAGCTTCGGGCTGGGGGAGGTGGAAGCAGGGTTCAAGAGTGTGGGGTCTCGGTTTCGCTCAGGGCATCACCACGAGCCGGCGTGCGACCTGCCCGTCCGGGGTGCGTAGACGCGCGAGGTATAACCCCGGCGCCACGCGACGGCCACCGTTGTCGTGCAGGTCCCAGCCCCATGCGAATCGTTCGGCGTAAGCCGAGCCGTCGGCCGCAGCCGCGATCCGTTCGGTGCGGCTCCACACCTGCCGTCCCTGCACATCGAGCACCTCGAGTTCGATGGCGCCCGCCCGGGGAATCTGGAACTCGAACCGCACCACGCCGCGGGTGGGGTTCGGGGAGGGCGGCGCGAACATCAGGCCGCGCACCCCTTGGCGGGGCCCCACTGCCACCGGCGCAGGCTGCTGTGCGGGGTCGAACACCACGACGCGCAGGGAGTCGAACGAGAACCCATCCAGATTGAGGCCTGCGTCGGACAACGAACGGAACCGCAGTCGCACTGCGCTCGCACCCGGGCCCCCACCAACTATTCCTCGCAACTCACGCTGAATCAGCCGCTCGACCTCTCGGCCGGCGTCAAGGCATGGGTGTTCATGGATAACCGCTGGGCGTTCGAGAGTGATTTCGATTGTGGCCTGTTCGAGGTCAGCCGCAATGGCGTGGACTGGACCTCGCTGCGCGGCAACGGTTCGAGCGCGAGCGATGCCAGCAGCATCGTCGGGGCGGGATTCCAGGTGTTCGACGGCACGCGCTGGCTGTGGCGGGGGGATCGCTTCGACCTCTCGGGCTTTGCCGGGGGCCCGGGTGCGAGCGCAGTGCGACTGCGGTTCCGTTCGTTGTCCGACGCAGGCCTCAATCTGGATGGGTTCTCGTTCGA
>JANLOU010000097.1:0-3419 GCA_031366735.1 Candidatus Eiseniibacteriota bacterium | reverse complement strand
GGGATGAACTACAGCGATGGCATCACTCCCTTTGTGCTCGCGAAGGTCGTGCAGAAGAGCGGAATCGATGCCTACATCATGGAGACCGGGTTCCGCGAACGCCAGGCCGAGAGCCCGCTGCGCAATCGGATCATGCGTTTTGAACCGCGCCCGGGCTTCTTCCAACCGAATGCCAACATCAACAAAGGGCGCTCTCCGGCCATCAGCAACGATCCGCGCACCTGGCCGAACAGTTGGCCCGACAAGCAGAACGATGTCGATGACCCGGGTTGGGCCGGCGATTGGAATGGCTACTTCGGCAAGCGTCCGGCTGCGGATCAGGAATCGTTCACGGTGATGGATGACGATTTCTATGACGCGTGGGACTACGACCCCGACTCGCGCGATGTGACGCGCCGCGGGCTGGGACTGCGGATCGAGGTGCGCGGCTTCCAATGGGCGAATCCACAGGCAGGCAATGTGGTGTTCTGGCACTACGACATCACCAATGAGAGCACGACGGACTACAACGACGACATCATCTTCGGGCTGTACATGGACTCCGGCGTGGGCGGTTCCGCGCTGTCGTGCGACGGGATCTTCGAATCCGACGACGACAACGCTTTCTTCGACAAGTCCTCCGGGCTCAATCTGGTCTACACCTATGATCGCTATGGGCATGGGCGCGATTTGAGCGGGAGTTGCGGCACCACGGGCTACCTCGGCTATGCCTACCTCGAGACGCCGGGGAATCCTTTCAACACGCTCGACGATGACAAGGACGGCATCCTGAACGAGAAGCGTGACGGTGGGCCGGGTACGGAGATCGTTGGCGCACAGGCGATCCTCGACTACATGGCCGCCCACTACGACACGACCAAGTTCGTCGCGGCCTACGGACCCATTGCAAGCAAGTCGGCGTATCGCGCGGGTGTGTGGTGGACAGGCGACGAGGATCTGGATTGGAGTGCGCCGATCAACGATGTGGGCGCCGACGGCGTAGCGGACACGCAGGACATGGGGGAGAACGACGGTATCCCAACCGAGGGTGAGCCGAACTTCGACCGCACCGACCTCAATGAGTCCGACCAGATCGGCCTGACCGGCTTCAAGATGAATCGCATCAAGGCCGGACAAGGCAACCCCAACACCACGACAGACGGCATCGTGTTCTACACGGGACTGGGTCAGGATTGGCCCAAGGCGCTGTTCGAGAAGTTCACCGACCCCGTGGAAGCAGCGCGCTATGATTCGGCCACGGCCTCGAACTACAACATCGGATTCCTGTTCGCGTCCGGACCATTCCAGTTGAAGGCGGGTAAGACCGAGCGATTCAGCCTGGCACTGGCCTTTGGAGCTGGGCTCACCGAGTTGCGCTCGACCGTGACCACCGTGCAGCAGATCTACAACGCGAACTACCAGTTCGCGGTGCCGCCGCCGCAGCCAACGGTCACCGCCGAGACGGGTGACCACCGCGTCCAGTTGTCCTGGAATGACATCGCCGAGCGCGGGGTGGATCCCGTCACGAACGAGTTCGATTTCGAGGGGTACCGTGTCTATCGCGCCACCGATCCTGATTTCCGTGATGTGCGCGTGGTCACTTCGGGTACCGGTACGAGTCTGGTGGGCAACGGCAAGCCGATCGCTCAGTTCGACCTGAAGGATGGTCGCGCGGGCTTCTCGGGCAAGACCGTCGAAGGCGTGGCGTACTGGCTCGGCAGTGAAACCGGCATCACGCACACTTGGACCGACAACTCCGCTGTGAATGGGCAGGAGTACTACTACGCCGTCTGTGCGTATGACTACGGCTTCGATTCGCCGTACGATTCATTGGCGTTCTATCCATCCGAAAACAGCATCAACGTGTCACGCACCCCTCGCGGCGGTGTCATCCTGCCGACGAATGTGGTGCGGGTGCGGCCGGGCGCGAATGTCCAGGGCTTCGAGCGCGCAGTCACCGACAGTGCGACCCATGCCCGGGGAGATGGCGTCGGGACGCTGGCCGTCGAAGTGGTGAACTCCGGCTTGGTGCCGGATGGCCACTTGTTCAGCCTCACCTTCACCACGCCTTCGCCAGACAGCGTTCGGGCCACCGCCTATACCCTACGGGACAGCACAAGTCGGATCACCGCATTCACGACGGGTGCAGATCTTACTGGACTGGGCAACGGCGCGGTCGGCTTCGGTCTTCAGCCCATCCTGAACACACCATTCGTGCCGGCGATCGATTTTGTGAGATCCGGGTATGCACCCGCTGGTCTCACGAATACACGGCTCAAGTCGCTGTATAATTCGGTGCTTTCCAAGAATCTGCGTCGTGTGGGTTACCCGGATGACATCTCGATTGTGTTCGACGATGTGGTACGCGACACCGGGCTGTTCCAGAACCCCATCGATCCCAAGCCGGCCAAGTTCCGGATTCTCGCCCACACTCCGACCGGCGATGCGCAACTGGATTTTCGCTTCAATGATCGCGATGGCGACGGCACTTTGAGCAGTGCCGCTGAGTACATCGATATCGACACCTACGCCCCGTTCGCACCCGCCACGCCGCAGGTCACCTACCGCGTCGCGCTCGACACTCTGGGCCAGGGGCTCCGCGGTCCGATCGCGCCACCGCGTCTGGGTGATGTCTACGATCTCAAGATCAAGCGACCGTTCGGCACTGCGGATGAGTTCGTGTTCGCCACGCGAGGGCAGCGCGTGGCCGGCGGCGGCGGGCGAGGGTTCGACACGAAGCCCTATGTCGTGCCCAATCCCTATGTGGGCGCCGCGAGTTTCGAGCCCGAGCGCTTTGCCGTCTCCGGGCGAGGGGAGCGCCGCCTCGAGTTCCGAGCCATTCCGCTGGGTGCAGTGATCCGCATCTACACGGTGGACGGCGACCTGGTGCAAACGCTTCGCCAGGACGGGTCCAACGAGGGCTATGTCGCTTGGAATCTTCGCACCAAGGACAATCTCGACATGGCGCCGGGGCTTTACCTCTTCCATGTCGATGCGCCGGGTGTGGGCACTTATGTCGGCAAGTTCGCGGTCGTCAAATGAGGACCACTCGACGCATGTCCCGTGTCGCGGGCTTGACTGCAGCGCTGCTCACGCTGGTGAGCGTGAACGTGTCGGCGCAGTCCAAGACGGGCACCACCTTTGGAGCATTCCTGCAGATCGAGCCCAGCGCTCGCATCTCCTCGATGGGCAATGCCGGCGTCTCGATCGAAGGGGGCCTTGAGGGCGCGTACTACAACCCCGCGGCGATCGGCAGCCTCGAGGGCCGACAGGTGGTGTTCTCGCACAACAACTGGCTCGCGGGAATCCGGCACGATCATGTCGCTGCCGCCATGCCAATGGGTCACTTCGGGAACGGCTACCTCTCCATCACCTCGCTCAACTCGGGCGACATCGAAGTGCGGACGGTCGAGCTCCCAGCGGGCACCGGCGAGCGGTAT
>JANLOU010000081.1:0-8398 GCA_031366735.1 Candidatus Eiseniibacteriota bacterium | reverse complement strand
GCCGCCGACTTCGGCGCCCCGTCCAGCCCTCCGGGCTACTACGGCGACAACGCCGGCCAGCTCACCGCGCTGCTCGACATCACCACGCCCCAGCCGACCGCAGCGCTGCACCACTCCTGGGGAACGCTGAAGACCATCTATCGTTAGTCCGACCGCCGTTCAGGCAGGGCCCGCGCCGGCATCGCCCGCGCGGGCCTTCGCGTTGTGTGGCCGGGCGGCGCCAAGGCGTTGACCCTCCGCCGTCCCGCCGCGTACAGTCCGTGGTCTTCCCTCCCTTCCATGCCCCAAGGAGATCCCCATGCCCGTTCGCGGCATCGGTGTCGACATCTGCAAGGTCGAACGCATCGCCGATTCGCTCGCTCGCTTTGGCGAGCGCATGGAGAGACGCCTGTTCACGCCCGGCGAACTGGCCTATGCGCGCCAGCACAAGGACCCACTGCCGCATCTGGCCGCTCGCTTCGCCGCGAAGGAAGCTGCTTCCAAGGCGCTCGGGACCGGGATGTCCGGCGGGGTGGGCTGGAAGCAGATCGAAGTGGTGCAGCCCGGCGGTCGCGTGCCCACCCTGACCCTCACGGGTGCTGCGCTCGCGCGCTTCGAGGCGATCGGCGCCACCACCAGCCATCTCACCCTCTCGCACGATGGCGGCATGGCCGTGGCGTGCGTCGTCATGGAGGGCTGATGGCTCGCATCCAACGCGTTCTCGTGGCCAATCGCGGCGAGATCGCCTGCCGCGTGATCCGCACTTGCCGCGAGCTGGGACTCACGAGCATCGCCATCTTCAGCGAACCCGACCGCACCGCGCTGCATGTGCTCATGGCGGACGAAGCCTATCCGGTGGGGCCGGGGCCCTCACGCGAGAGCTATCTCAACATGGAGCGCGTGCTTGAAGTGGCGCGACGCGCGCGCGCCGACGCGATCCATCCGGGCTATGGCTTCTTCGCCGAGAACGAGGAGTTCGCGCGCGCGTGCGACGCGGCCGGCATCGTGTTCATCGGCCCGCTGCCCGAGACCATCGCAGCGCTTGGCGACAAGCTGGCTGCGCGTGAGGTCGCCACCCGCGCTGGCGTGCCCATCGTGCCCGGCTCGCCCGGCGCGGTGACCACGCTGGACGAGGTGAAGGAGTTCGCCCGCACGATCGGCTATCCGATCATGCTGAAGGCTGCCGCCGGGGGCGGCGGCAAGGGTATGCGCGTGGTCCGCAGCGACGCCGCACTGGATGCGGCCTGGGACCTGACGCGCGGCGAAGCCAAGGCGGCGTTCGGCGACGATCGCATGTTCGTGGAGCGCTACATCGAGCGGCCCCGGCACATCGAGGCGCAGATTCTCGCCGATGGCACCGGACGCGTGGCGTTCCTGGGCGAGCGGGAGTGCTCCGTGCAGCGCCGCCACCAGAAGCTGCTCGAGGAGACCCCTTCGCCCGCGTTCGACGCGGCGACCCGCAAGGCGTTCGGCGAAGCCTCGATCCGCATCGCGAAGGCAGTGGGCTATCGCTCGGCCGGCACGGTGGAGTTCATCGTCGACGAGCAGAACCAGTTCTACTTCCTCGAAGTGAACACGCGGCTCCAGGTGGAGCACCCGGTGACCGAGATGGTCACGGGGCTGGACCTGGTGGCCGAGCAACTGCGCGTGGCCGACGGCCTGCCGCTCAGCTTCGGCGACGACACGCCGACACCGCGCGGCTGGAGCATGGAAGCGCGGATCATCGCCGAAGACCCGGCGCGCAACTTCATGCCGAGCGTGGGTCGCATCGAACGCGTGCGCTTTCCGCAGGGACCCGGCGTGCGCAACGACGCCGGCGTGTACCGCGGCTACGAGGTGCCCGTGTTCTACGATTCACTGCTCAGCAAGTTGGTGGTGTGGGCGCCGGACCGCGAACAGTGCCGACGGCGCATGTTGCGCGCACTCGATGAGTTCGTGCTCGAGGGGCCGCACCACAACATCGCGTTCCATGGCTGGCTGCTCTCGCACCCCGAGTTCGCCAAGGGCAACTTGTCCACGCGCTTCCTCGAGGAACATTTCGAGCCCGGCGTGCTCCGCCCCGGCCCCGAGGCCAGCAATGCGGCCCTTCTGGCCGCGGCACTGCACGAGCGCGAGGAGCGCCTGCGCGTGAATGTGGCGCGCGAGGACGCGACGAACACGGGCTCGGCGTGGAAGTGGCGCGGACGCGCCCGGAGCGGCCGATGAAGTTCTGGGTGACGCTGCAGGGCCGCGAGGCCGAGGTGGAGTTCCATACCGAGGGCGAGAAGGTTTTTCTCGAGGCCGACGGCCGGCGGATCGAAGCGGACTTCGTGCGCCTGCCGGACGGCGAGGTGTACTCGCTCCTGATCGATGGGCGCTCGCATGTGGTGCGGGTTTCGGCGGCGGATGAAGGGCTTGAAGTCGAGATCCGCGGCGCCATCATTCCGGTCGAAGTGCGTCACCCACTCGAGAAGATGCTGCTACAACAGGGCGGCGGACGCACCGCCGCACGCGGCGAGACGCTGCTGGCACCCATGCCCGGCGTGGTCGTGCTGCTGCGCGTCCAAGTGGGCGACTTGGTGCAACCCGACCAGAGCGTCGTCGTGGTCGAGGCCATGAAGATGCAGAACGAACTCACCGCCACCCACGGCGGCATCGTCACCGAGATCCTGGTGGCCGAGAAGTCCGCCGTGAGCACGGGCCAACCGTTGGTGAAGATGAAACCCGAGGGCGCATGAAGCCGCGAGCGCGGAAGCCTGAGCGCAAGCGCGTGCCGGCCCAACGCGCGCGCCGCGCCGCGCCGAAGCAGCCCGAGGTGAAGCCGCGCATGACGCCCAGTGGGCTCACGGTGCAGCCCGTGTTCCACGCCAGCGACCTTCCCGCCGACCTCGCCCTGCGCACTCCCCCGCCGGGCGAACCGCCCTACACGCGCGGCATCCACCCCGGCATGTACCGCTCGCGCCTGTGGACCATGCGTCAGTACGCGGGCTTCGGCAGCGCGAGCCAGACCAACGAACGCTTCCGCTTCCTGTTGGAGCAGGGCCAGACGGGATTGTCGGTCGCCTTCGACCTGCCCACCCAGATGGGCTACGACAGTGACCACGCACTTGCGCGGGGCGAGGTCGGCAAAGTGGGTGTGGCCATCTCGTGCCTGGCCGACATGGAACAGTTGCTCGAGCAACTCCCGCTCGAACAGGTGAGCACCAGCATGACGATCAACGCGACCGCGCCGTTGTTGTTGGCGTTCTATGTTGCGGTGGCCGATGCCCGCGGGACCGACCGCGCCAGCCTGAACGGCACCGTACAGAACGATGTCCTCAAGGAGTACATCGCGCGCGGCACCTACATCTACCCGCCGCATCCTTCGCTGCGCTTGATCACCGATGTGTTCGAGTTCACCGCCGAGCAGGTGCCCCAGTGGAACAGCATCTCGGTGAGCGGCTATCACATGCGCGAGGCGGGTAGCACCGCAGTGCAGGAGTTGGCCTTCACGCTGGCCGACGGGCTCACTTATCTGGCGGCGGCGCGCGACCGCGGGCTCGATCCCACGCGTATCGCCAAGCGGATCTCGTTCTTCTTCAACGCGCATAACCACTTGTTCGAGGAAGCCGCCAAATTCCGCGCGGCACGCAAGCTGTGGGCCGAACTCCTGCATGAACGCTTCGGCATCACGGACCCCGAGGCGCAGAAGCTCCGCTTCCACACGCAGACCGCGGGCTCGATGCTCACCGCGCAGCAACCCGTCAACAATGTCGTGCGGGTCACGGTGCAGGCCCTGAGCGCGATTCTGGGCGGCACACAGTCGCTGCATACGAATAGCTACGACGAGGCGCTCGGCCTGCCGTCGCAGGAATCGGCGCTGCTCGCCTTGCGCACCCAACAGGTGTTGGCGCACGAGAGCGGAGCCACCGACGCGGTCGATCCGCTGGCGGGCTCATACTGGGTCGAAGCCATGACCGCCGACCTCGAAGCCCGTGCGCGGGCGCTCATCGTGCGCATCGACGACATGGGCGGCATGCTCGAAGCGATCGCCGAGGGCTGGGTGCAGGAGCAGATCCACCTTGCCGCCTACCAGTGGCAGCGCGATGTCGAGTCGGGGGAGCGCGTCGTGGTGGGCGTGAACCGTTTTGCCGACGACGCGCCGATCCCGCCGCCACCGTTCACGCACGATCCCCGCGTCGAGGCCGATCGCGCCCAGTTCCTGGCGGACTGGCGCGCCTCGCGCGATGCAGCCGGTCACCGCGCGGCAATCGAGCATATCCGTTCGACGGCGCGTGGCACCGGCAACCTGATGTCGCCGATCCTGGAGGCCGTCAAGGCCAAAGCAACGCTCGGCGAAGTCTGCGACGCCATGCGCGAAGTGTTCGGCGTGTACCGCCCGGGAGAACGACTGTGAGCCAGCAACCGCCGAGGGAATCCCCCGTCACCGCGCTCGGCCACATCGCGCTCGCCACGCGCGAGGCTGATGCGCTGTGCGAGGTGTTCGTCCATGCGCTCGGCGCCACACGCGGAACCGAGGAACTGCTCGATGGCGGCGCGCTGCGCGTGTTGTTCGTGCACCTGGGGCCCGTCACGCTGGAACTGTTGGAGCCCCAGTCGCCCGAGCACACCGTGGCCAAGTTCCTCGAGACGCGCGGCCCGGGCTTGCATCATGTGAGCCTCGAGGTGACAGACATCCACGCGCAACTCGCGACCGCCAAGGCGAGCGGCGCCCGGTTGGTCGACGAAGTCGCTCGGCCAGGCGCGCACGGCACCACGGTCGCGTTCCTGCATCCCAAGAGCTTCGGCGGCGTGCTGGTGGAACTGTGCCAGCGCGGCAGCGAACCCCCGGAGCCCGAGTGAGGGATTCGCCGGCATGCGGCGCGGCACGCGCGTGAGCCCGTTCGTACCCGATGCGAGTGAACGCGATTGGAACACCTGCGCCCAAGCGACTGCCGCAGCCCTGCTGGAACCGTTCGGGCTCGGGCCCTACGCGGCGGGAGCCAAGCCCGCTCCCCGCGTCGCGATCGCGACGCTCACGCGCACCCACCCGCCCGACATGCCGCTCGGCTTCGGCACCACCGCCTTTGGACTCCTGCGGCTGTTGCGTGACCATGGCTTCGTGGCCCGGCTCGTGCACAGCAGCCTGCTCGGACGGCGGCGCGAAGCCACGCTGACCCAGGTGGCGGAGCACACTGCAGCGGGTTGGCCCGTGCCCGTGTGTCTGGATGACGGTATGCTCGGGGGGCGCGCATTCGAAGCGCACTGGGCGCTGGTGCACGAAGTCCATCCGGACCATGTCTCGATGTCGCTTGCCCGCTCGCGCCAGTTGCCGTTGGAACACTTCCTCGAGGCATGGAACTGTCGACACCTGCCGTACACCCACAATCACTGCGCGGTTCTGGCGGAACGCTGAGCCGCTGGTGGTGATGCTCATCCCAAGGAGGTCACGATGATCCTGGTCGGCACGGTGGCATCCGTCGGCGGATTCGTGCTGGGGGCTGTGCTGTTCGCGATCGCACTCAATCTGCTGTTCGGGCTCGTGAACGCGCTCATCATCGGCGCACTCGCGCGCCTGTTCCTGCCCGGCAAGGACGCGCTCCCGTGGTGGAAGACGATCCTGGTGGGTATGGCGGGCTCGCTCCTGGCGCGGTTGATCGGCTGGATCACCGGCGCGTACGACTCGCGGAGCTTCAAGGGCTTCCTCGCCTCGATCGGTTGCGCGCTGCTGCTTCTGCTGTTCCTGCGCATCCGCTCCAAACCCAGCAGCGTCAATAAGCCAACAGCCTGATCCGGCTCAGCGCGCGGCGGTGGGGGCTGCGAGCCCCAGCCGCCGGGCGAGGTCGCTGCTGAATACGCCGTCGGGGTCGAGTGTCTGCTTGAGCTGGAGGAATCGTTCCATGCGCGGCCCGAAAGCCTGAGCGAAGGAAGCAGCGTCCACCACCTGGTCCTTGGCGGGATAGAATGTGCCGCCAGCGTCGAGCACCAGCGCGGTCAGCTCGCGCGTCAGGTCCCACAACCGCTGGGGCTGGCTGGGCACCGCGAAATCCAACGCCAGCGACCAGCCATCGAGCCCGTGCGACAAAAGATATTCGTCCGCCCGGTGTCGCTTGAACACGCCCAGATAGCTCACCACGCCGCGCCGCTGGCAGAGCCGGAGCGCGTCGGCCATGCCATCGCGCGCGGTCGCATCCGGCAGGAACAACTGGTATTGGATGAAACCCGCCGCGCCATAGGCATTGCGCCAGTTGGGGACATAATCGAGCAGGAACGCGAACGCCACATGGCCGTCGAGGAATGTGCCGCTCGACTCGAAGGTCTCGGGCAGGCTGTACTTGGCGCGGTTCACCAGTCGCATCCCGAAGTCATTCGTGAACGGCTTCATGAAACGCCACACCACCGAGCGTGGCACACCCAGCACGCTGGGCGGCAGCCCCTGTCGCGCCGGATCCAAGTGGCTCACGCCCTGCGGATCCTGGGCTGCCGAGAGGTAGTCCGCCTGATGCACGAGTCCGCGGCCCAGCGCCGGGCCGCCCGCGAAGCAGTCGATCCAGCCCACCAGATAATCAGCGGTCGCAGTGCGCTCGACGAAGCAATCGAACATCTCGCCGAGCGTGCGCGTGCGGATGGGCCGGACCCGCAACCGACCGCTCTCGATCTTCTTGAGCTGGAGCTTCACCCGGGTGACCGCGCCGAGCAGGCCCAGCCCGGCCATGGTGGCCCGGAACAACTCGCCCTCGTGTTCACGCGTGAGCGTCCGCACCTGACCATCGGCGGTCATCAGGTCGATCTCACTCACATGATCGCCGAAGGGGCCCACCTTGAAGCAGTTCTTGCCGTGGATGTTCATGGCGACGCACCCACCCAGGGTGGGATACATGGTTCCAGGCACCACAAAGGGCCAGTAGCCATGCGGCAGACCGGTACGCCACAGGTCCTCGATCGTGGCGCCGGATTCCGCCTCGAGCACGCCGGTGGCAGGGTCGAACGAGAGCACGCGCGCCATGCCGCGGTTGTCGATGGCGAGGCCGCCCTGATTGAGCGAGGCATCGCCATAGCTGCGGCCGTTGCCGCGGAAGCTCACGGGAAGCCGCTCCTGTCGCGCCCGCTGCAGCACCGTTGCCAACTCTTCCAGCGAGCGTGGCGTGACGCAGCGCGAGGCGGCTCGGCGCGAACTGCCGAATCCATCCAGCACCCGCCACGGCGCCGAGGCACGCAATGAATCGGGCATGGAACTCAGAGGTCCAGCTTGCGGAAGATGGCGGAGGGGATGTTGCGAATGATCATGCCGACAAGACCCCACTGGCCGGGGATGAACGCCGAGGGACTGCCGCCGCGACGCGCGGTCGCAAGGATCAACTCGGCGGCCCGGGATGCGGAGATCATCATGGGCTTCTTGGCCAGATGCTGCGTCATGAGGGTATCCACGAAGCCGGGTTTGACCGTGACCACATTGACGCCGTAGCGCGACACCCGATTGCGCAAGGCTTCGAGCCAGGTGCTGAGCGCGGCCTTGGCCGTGGTGTAACCCGGCATGGTGCGCCGCCCGCGTTCGCCCGCGATGCTCGAGATGCCCACGATCGTGCCGGAACGCTGCGCCTCGAAGTGCGCGGCAGCAAGATTCGTCCACGCCATCGCACCGATCACCTGAACCTCGATCATGGCGCGGTCCTTCGCAAAATCATATTCGCTCTCGGCGGGCACGAACAGGTTGCCCGCGGCGTAGACCACCAGGTCCAACCCGCCCATTTCGGCCACCAGCTTCTCGAACAACGGCGGTGCGGTGTCGTACTGCGTCACATCGTGTGGCGCGACCTGCGCTTTGCCCTTGCCGGAGCGCCGGATGTCGGCGGCGACGGCCTCCAACTCGGGCGCACGGCGACCCACGAGCGCGACGCTCGCGCCGTCCGCTGCGAGTTGGCGCGCGATCTCGGCACCGATGCCGGAGGAAGCGCCGACGACGATGGCACGCTGGAAGCGGAGGCTCATGGGGACCTTGGGAAGCAGGTGGGGGGCAATGGCGGGACGAACCAAGGGTATCGGCCGTCAGGGCAGGGCTCTACAGAGATACGCTATCCATGGCGGCGGCTTCGGGCATAGCATGCCGGTCCGGCCCTCCCGCATCAAGCGGGCGGGCGGCCGCCCCCTTGGAGACCCTCCGCCATGCGACTGCGCCCGCTGCAATCCCTGCTCCTCGCGTGCCTGCTGCTCCTGCTGCTCGCTCCCCAACTCGCCTGCACCGCGATCGGCGCCCTGATCGGCAGCGGGGTGGACGAGGCGATTCACCAGCCGCGGGTGATCCCAGCGGGTGAGGCCGTCACCATCCCGCCGGGCAAGGCCATCGTGTTGCTGCTGCGCACGGGACGGCGCGTGACGGGCGCTTACCGGGACACGACCACCCTGAGTGACACCGCCTACGCGGCCCTGTGGAGCCGTTGGCAGGACGACCCCTCGCATGTCG
>JANLOU010000023.1:0-5328 GCA_031366735.1 Candidatus Eiseniibacteriota bacterium | reverse complement strand
GGGTCGGCTCCCGGAAGCTTTCGCCGCCGGGAGCCTAGTTTGGTAGCGGGGGCTGGATTTGAACCAGCGACCTTCGGGTTATGAGCCCGACGAGCTACCAGGCTGCTCCACCCCGCATCAACTGCACACAACCTAGGTCCGCAGGCCCCAACTGTCAAGCGGATGGCTCAATAAAGGCGCTCGCCCGGGCTTCGCAGCGGCCTCCCTCGGATCCCTCGCCAGACGGCCGCCATATCCCGCAAGTGCTCTCGTGACACCGGTTGCGCCATTCGGCGCGCGTCGCTTAGACTGCGCGCCCTCGACCGGGTACGACTCTTGTCCCTCGCACCCTGAGATTCCTTTGCTTGGAGGTTTCCGTTGATCCGATTCCGGCCCGGAGTCGTCCTTGCGGCTGTGCTGCTCATGGCCGTGACGCTCACCGCGGGCAAGGCGCTGGCCGCCGCGGATGTCCACAAATTGAGCCTCACCCTGTCGGGCATGCCGACCTCGGTGAACACGGGCGACTTCAACGACGCCATCGAGCAGTACAACCAGCGATACCTCGCCTCGCGTGGCTATGAGGGCCTGCCCAAGATCAGCTTCTCCTGGATGTTCGACGGGCAGTTCCGCTACTTCGTCAAAGAGAACTTCTCCGTCAATGCGGGCGTGGGCCAGTTGCGTGCCAGCCAACAGAAGGAATTCCTCCCCGCGCTCTCACAGGCCATCGATGTGCGCGCCGAGATCCTCACGGTGCCCGTCCATGTGGGCGGTGCCTACTACCTGCAGCCGTACAATCAGGGCGACTTCCGCGCGCGCATGTTCGTGGGCGCGGGCATGATCCAGTACACGCACTCGCGCGCGACCTTCGAGCAAGTGCTCACCAATCCGGACACCACGCTCAGCGATCTGGGTGGGTCGTTCCGCACCGTGCTCACCCAAGACGCGCCGGGCTATTACCTCGAGGGCGGCGTCAACATGTGGTTCGCGAGCCGCTACGCCGTACTGCTCAGCGTCATGTATCGCAAGGGTGAGCTTCGCAATGTCGTCGAAGGCGAGCGCTACATCGAGGGCGCCTCGGCGCCGGGCTTCACGCCGGGCCCGGTCTACAACTCCAAGGGCAAGCCGTTCACGCTCGATGTTGGCGGCGTGGGGTTCCGACTCGGCGTCATGATCGGGTTGTAGCCAGCCTGCCGCTTCTCAGGCGGCCTGCGGCGCTCAGCGCTTCGTTGAATCGCGCGCAGCGCCATTTCGGAACCGATACACGATCTCGCCGGGCATGGCCCAGCCGTTGCGTCGTTGCAGCGCCTCGGCGTGCTCGCGTTTGGCGCGCGGATCCGCCACCCGTTCATCCAGCGCCTGCGTCTCGAGTTGAATGCGTTGCGTCTCGGACTTGGCGTTGGTCAGGTCGTGCTTGAGCTGGGCGATGCGCCACAGGCTGTGATCCGAGAGCACGCCGACCCACAGGGCCCACACCGCAAGCCCGATCAGGAGCCAGCGCCGCATGTTCGAGCGATTGTGGCCCGGCATATAGGGTGAATGCAGCGGGCGGCGCATGACACGCCCGGTGATGTCCTTGGGTTCCATGGCACCTCCGTGTGGCTTCGTGGCGACCCTGCTCGCCCCCGAGGTGGAACGCGCAGCGCCCCTTCCGTGGGCGATGCGCTTGCCAGCCTACTACGCCTTCGAGCGGAATGCGCTGCGGCCAGGATAGTGCGCGTTCGCGCCGAGTTGTTCCTCGATGCGCAACAGCTGATTGTACTTGGCCACGCGATCGGTTCGGCTGAGCGATCCCGTCTTGATCTGGCCCGCGTTCGTGGCCACGGCGATGTCGGCGATCGTGACATCCTCGGTCTCGCCCGAGCGGTGCGAGATGATCGTGGTGTAGTTCGCGCGCTGCGCCATCTGCACGGTGGCGAAGGTCTCGCTCAGCGTGCCGATCTGGTTCACCTTCACGAGGATCGAATTGCCAACCTGTTCACGGATACCGCGCGCAAGGAACTCCACATTGGTGACGAACAGGTCATCGCCGACCAGTTGGATCCTGCCGCCCAGCTTCTGGGTGAGCAGTGCCCAACCTGCCCAGTCGTTCTCATCCAACCCATCCTCGATGCTCACGATCGGGTAGCGCGCGCACAGGTCGGCGTACCAATCCACCATCTGCGTCGCGGTCAGTTGCTTGCCGCCTTCGCCGGCGAGCAGATAGCTCCCGCTGTCCTTCTGGAAGAAGGTGCTGGAAGCGACATCCAACGCCAGCGCCACCTGCTCGCCCGGTTTGTAGCCCGCCTTCTCGATCGCTCCCACCAGAATCTGCAGCGCTTCTTCGTTGCTCTTCAAGTGCGGCGCGAATCCACCTTCATCGCCGACCGAGGTGGCCAGGCCCTGTTGTTTCAGTACGGAGGCCAGGGTGTGGAACACCTCGGCTCCCCAGCGCAGCCCCTCGCGGAACGAAGGCGCGCCCACGGGCACGATCATGAACTCCTGGAAGTCCACATTGTTGTCCGCATGCTGGCCGCCGTTCACCACATTCATGAGCGGGACGGGGAGCGTGTGCGCGTGGATGCCGCCGAGATGCCGGTACAGCGGGGTGCCCAATGCGCCGGCCGCCGCATGGGCCACGGCCATCGAGACGCCGAGTAGGGCATTGGCGCCCAGTTTGGCTTTGTTGGGAGTGCCATCCAGCTCGAGCAGGCGGGCGTCGATGTCGGCCTGATCATAGGCTTCCATGCCGATCAGGGCGGGGGCGATCACCTCGTTCACATGGCGGACGGCTTTCTGCACGCCCTTGCCGCCAAAACGGGCCTTGTCGCCATCGCGCAGCTCGATGGCCTCGTGTTCGCCGGTCGAGGCTCCCGAAGGGACCGCGGCGCGGCCAAGGGTGCCGCCATCCAAGTGGACATCGACTTCGATGGTGGGATTGCCCCGAGAATCAAGGATCTCTCTGGCCTGTACTCCATGGATGGTCATCATGGCGAGCAGGCTAGGGGGGGCTGGCGGTGGGCGTCAAGGCTGCGCGCCATGCGGTCCGCGGCCACCCTGGGGCGACCCTGCGGTCGGCCACATCCTTGACCCTGACCGGACTGTGGCATCTATAGTGCGCGGCCATGAAACCTTCCGTCTCAACCTCGCGTAAGCGAGACCATGGGAAGCTCCGGCCGGCTTGAGCAGCGAAGACGCTGACCTTGTCCGCAGGTGCTTGGCAGGGGACCAGCGAGCGTATCGCGATCTGGTCCGCCGCTATCAGCGCCCGGTGTTCTCCGTCCTCATGCGGGTGGTCCGCAGGGCGGAGGATGCCGAGGATCTGACTCAGGACACCTTCGTCCGGGTGTTCAAGGCGCTGGACCGCTACGACACCGATCGTCCTTTCACCGCGTGGCTCTTCACCATCGCCTCGCGGCTGGCGATCGATCACCTGCGACGGCGCCGCATCCAGACCGTCTCGCTCACGGTGGGCGAGGCGGGGTCATCCGAATCACATACGCTCGATGTGGAGGACACGGGCCTCAAGCCCGACGAGATCACCTCGAACGCCGAAGAAGAGAAGCTCACCCAGGAACTCATCGATGGTCTGCCGGAGCACTATCGTATCGTGGTGTTGCTGCGGCACCAGCAGGATCTCTCGTATGACGAGATCGCCGAGGCGCTGAACCTCCCGCTGGGCACCGTCAAGGCGCGCATCCATCGAGCCCGGGCACTACTGAAGAATCGCATCGGGGGCAGTCACCCATGACCGTCTGTCACGCAGCCGCGCAGCTCCAGGATTTCCTCGACGGGCTACTGCCCGATCCGGAGCGCGCCGAGTTCCAGGCCCACCTCGCCGGCTGCGCGCACTGCGCTGCGGAGCTCGCGCTGTATCGGCGCGTCTTTCGTGAGCTCGAGTCGTTGCCACTGCTCGAACCTTCCGTCGGTCTCGAGGCTCGCATCCTTGCCCGGGTGCTGCCCCAGGCGCGGCCTGCGTGGGTGCGCCGCATCGGCTTCGCCTACGCGGCCAGCGTCATCGTCACGCTCGCGGGCCTCGCGAGCGCCACGCTGTTGCCGGTGCCGCGCGCGTTCCTGCAGCTCACGCTCGCGGCCGGCCTGCGATCCGCGGTGAGCGTCCTGTTGTTCGTACTCGATGCCTTCAATGCCACGGCATTGCGGGTGGTGGATGTGTTCGGGGCGTTGGCCGCGGTGGTCTCACGCGTCGCGCCGTTCGCTCGCATGGTGGCGGGTCCACTCGCGCATCCGGCGGTGCTGCTGACCGTCTGGGGCGCGCTCCTCGCTTGCGCACTGGTGTTGTGGTGGATGCGGCCGCGGGATGGCCGCTCGGTCAGGGGGATCCGTCATGTCGGGCTTCTCGGTCTCTAGGCACTGGGTACGGGCGGTCTCGGCCTGCTTCGCGCTCGTCCTGCTTGCGGGCGTCGCAGATGCCAAGGTGCGTGTGCGAGGCAACCTCACGGATGATTCCGGTCATGTGGTGGGCCGGGTGCATGTCTCCGAACACGGCGTGGTGGTGACGGGCACGAGTACGCGCGACAGCATGTTCGAGCCCGGTGGCCCGGACAGCTCGAGCGGCATCGTGATCGACGAGGGTGGCACCGGCATGGTGCGACTCTTCTCCGATGCGCGCGTGAATGCGGGCGATCGCATCCAGGGCGATGTCGTGGCGGTGTTCGGTTCCGTGGATGTCGAGGGCGAGGTCGCGGGCTCCGCGGTCGCCGTGTTCGGCTCGGTGCATCTCGGACCCCAGGCGAAGATCAGCGAGGACGCGGTCGCCGTGGGCGGCCAGTTGGACGCGTCCGAGGGTTCGCATGTCAACGGCGAGAGTGTCTCGGTGGGATTCCTGCCGCTCCTATCGCTCGGCCTGCCCGCGGTTCCGGTGGTGCTGTGCACGGTGGCGCTGGGTTGGCTCGTGTCGCTCTTCTTCGGGTGGGTCCTGGGGGCGCTGTTCCCCACGCGTATCGCCCGCACGGCGATCACGGCTTCGCGCCGCACAGGACTTTCACTTGCGCTCGGTTTGGTCTGGGGCTTGTTCACTCCCGTGATCCTGGTGTTACTCGCGGTCACCGTGGTGGGCTTGCCGCTGGTGTTCCTGGTGCCACTCCTTGGCTACGCGGGTTACCTGACCGCCACTTACCTGTTGGGCTGCAAGCTCACCGGCTCGGCGCCGGGCCAGCGCGATCGGGTCCTGATCGCCAGCGCCGCGGGACATCTCTTCGTCGCCGGCTTCTTCGTTGTCGCGGCAGTGCTCTGGGGTTCGCCGGGGGGCATGCGCACGATCGGGGTGTTCTTCCTGTTCTCGGGCATCGCCCTGATGCTGGCACTCTCCACGCTCGGCACTGGCGCGGTGCTGCTCTCGCGTCTGGGCCTGCG
>JANLOU010000013.1:0-25296 GCA_031366735.1 Candidatus Eiseniibacteriota bacterium | reverse complement strand
CCGCCCTGATAGAGGGCGCCGTTCACGACTCCAAGCCGTTCGTCGCGATGCATCGCGGCGGGCTCGCGCAACTGCGCCCCTGTCCCGGTCGCGCTCTGCCCAAGCCGCGGCTGCTTCGGCGGTGGGATGTGCACAGCTTCGCGATTGGTGGTGGGCATGGTTCCTGAGTGGATGCGGACGAACCGTTGCGCGGTGCGCCCTCGGTGACTCACGCAATGTCCGCGCTGGGGCGGCATGCGTCAACCGCGGGCCCAATCGCACCGAGTGCTCCGGTCCAGGGGTGTGTTGGATGGATCTCAGCCTCGGGACTGGAAGGGCCGCGCCACCAACAGGCTGGCCCGCCGGAGCGCGATGGCGCAGACCACCCCTGCGACCAGAAGTGCCACGAGCCACCCCGCTCTGACCGGGACCTGGTCGAGCAGGGGTTGGAGCGCCAGCCACCCGAGGGCCTGAAGGCCCAGTGCGGTCACCGCGACGAGCCGGCCGGTCCAACGGAGCATGGCCCGCGGGTGGGTCCAGCCGGGATCGCCGAATGCGGCACCGGTCCACAGGCCGATCGCGCTCGCGCTCGCCAGTGCCGCGCCGGCCCGCAGCAGGATGTCCACCGCGTCGCTGGCGGGAAGATGCAGCGCCACCGAGATGGTGAGCCAGGCGACCAGATGCAGCGGCAGGACGATCACGAGCACGCCCGGCAATCGAGACAGGACCCAGCGCAATGGTGCGACTGGGGCGAGTCTGGCCCACGCGAGGGCATCGCGTTCGAATGGGAGCGCCCGCGCCGCGACTTCATGGCCGAGCCCCACATCGAGCGCGATCAGCATGGCGTGCCCCAGGGTCCGTGGGTCCATGAACACGACCGGGACGAATGCCAGAGGCAGCAAAGTCCACAACAACGCCCCCACGAGGATGTCACTCAGCACGGTCCAGTCCCGAAGATAGAGCGCCATGTCGCGGCGGAGGAACGCCTCGCGGGTGCTGGCGGTGAATGGGATCGCGCTGTGTCCGTGTGCGCGGCGCGACGGCGTGGTCGCCACGATCCCGCCGCGCAGCGCACGAACGCCGAGTCCAGCCGCGAGCGCGAGCGATCCCGCCGCCGCCGCCAGCAGCAGCGTGAGCGCCGCGAGCGCGCGTGGCCAAGGGGCGAGCAGCGCGTCCGCGGCCCATGCCACGGGTGAGGCCGCGTGCGGCGTCGGCAGCCGTGTGATCACGGCGCGCAACGAGTCCTGCAACACCGGGAGGTCGTTCGAGTAGCGCGGCAAGAGGAATGTGTTCGCAAGCCACAAGAGCGCGAGCGCGAGTGTGGTGAGGACGCCGATGACATCGCGCGCGCGCGTGGCGGGCGCGATTCGCACGAGCATCGAAGCGATGGCAACGCCCAACCCGAGCGGCAATGCCCACAAAGCGGCGAGCACGAACGGCGCGAGCGCCGCGTGCAGGGTTCCCGGGTAGGCGAGCGCGAATGCCATTGTCGCGGGCAACGCGAGCGTGAGCACCATCGTGCTCGAGAGGGGTATCGCGTCCAACAACTTCAGGCCGAGCACCGTGCGCGTGCGGATCGGCGCGCGGCGCAGCAGTTCGAGGTCCGGCGCAAGCAGGAGCGTGGCCATCGTGGCGTGCAGGTCGAGCACCAGTGTCCCGATCATCGTGGCGCCCCATGCCGCAGCCAGGACATGCCGCGCCTCGGTCGCGGTGATGCCCGCGGCAGCGAGCGCCTCGAATCCGCGGACGAACGCGTGGGTCAGCATGCCGGTCAGACCCAACGCGAGCGCGACGGCGAGCAGGCCACTGCGTGCTCGCCAGTGTCCCCCGCTCCGCGTGAAGAGTTCCGCACGCGCCATCACGAGCCGGGCGCGCAGCACCCCCGCGGGATTCACCCCGACTCCTTCGGGGCGCGCGTGAGTTGGTGGAAGAGGTCCTCGAGCGTTGCGTCGGAGCCCTCGCCACGAAGTTCCGCGAGCGTGCCCGATGCGACCACCCGGCCGTTGCGCAGCATGACGACGCGATCGCACAGCCGTTGCGCCACATCGAGCAGATGCGTGGAGACGAGCACGCCGGCGCCCGCATCGGCGTGCTCGCGCAGGGTGTCCTGAAGCGCGCGGGCTGAGTGCGGGTCGAGTCCTCCGAGCGGCTCGTCCAACATGAGCAGCGCGGGCGCGTGCACGAGTGCGGCGATGAGCGCCACTTTCTGCCGTGTTCCGTGGGAATGGGTTTCGATGGGTTGGTCGAGGGCTTCAGCCAACTGCAGTCGCAGCGCCAGCGCCTCCACGCGTGCTTCGGCCACCCGCGGCGGTACCGCATACAGTGCTGCCACGAACGCCAGGCATTCGCGCGCGGTCAGGCGTTCATACAGGAATGGACGGTCCGGGACGAAGCCCATGTTGCTCCGTGCCGGCAGCGGCTCGCGGATCAGATCGTGTCCGGCGATGCTCACCCGGCCAGAATCGGGATCGAGGAGTCCGCAGGCGCAGCGCAGCGTTGTGGTCTTGCCTGCGCCGTTCGCGCCGAGGAAGCCCACGATCTCGCCTGCGCGCACTTCGAGCGAGACTTCATCCACGGCCTTGATAGCGCCGAAGCGACGGGTGATTCCCTCGAGGAGGAGCGGGTGGTTCATGCGTGAGCCGCGCCGAGTGCCTGCGACAACAGCGGCAGCGTGGTGTCGTAACGGTAGGTCACATTCATGTGGCCGTCCGGGAACTCCTCGCTCACATGCGAGATACCGCGGGCACGCAATGCCCGCACGAACAGCCGCATCCCATGATGCAGGTGGAACTCGTCGCGCGTGCCGCAGTCCAGATACAACAGGCGCAGGCTTCGCAGTGCGTCCGCATGGGTCTCGAGCATCTGCAGCGGGTCATGCTCCAGCCAACGCATCCAGACATCCGGGCGAAAAGCCCCGCTCGTTAGGTCGAACGGCAGCGCCACCCCCAACTCCTCGTTCGCATCGGCGGAGTAGCACGCAGCCATTCCCAGAATGTTGAGCGCGACGAAATCGTCCTTGCTCCGCTGGGGGTTGGACTCGAATCGCTCCAGGAACGCTCGCACTCCTCCCGCTTCCTGCAGGACGGTGCAGGCCTTGGGCAGATCGACGCGATAACAGTATTCGAAATACATATCGCCACTCTGACAGGCGACCGCCCCGAACACGCGGGGGTGCTCCATGCCCAGCCTCAACGCGCCGTATCCGCCCGAGGACTTTCCTGCCACGCCGCGATGCTCGCGCGAGGGCATCGTCCGGAACGCGCGGTCCACAAAAGGCACCAACTCGTCGATCAGGTGCGTGGCATAGCGGCCCGTCGCCGGGGAGTCGAGGTACTGCGAGCCTCCGAACCGGGTGAAGCAGTCGGGCATCACCAGGATCATCTCGCCCGCCCGTCCGTTCGCGATCAAACGATCCATTCGTTGATCGATCGGCAAGCTCCATGCTTGATCATTCAGCATCATGGTGCCGCGGCCGGTGAAGCCCGAGAGCAGGAAGACCACGGGGTAGCGTCGCTCGGGGTGCGTGTCGTACGACGGCGGCAGATAGACGGGGACTCGGCGCACGGACGGATCCCCGAGCGGGTTGGCTTTGAGCACGGCGCTCTCGAAGCGTTCGAGCTGTACACGACCCTCTGGCATGGTGCGACTCCTCGCGTTCAGCGGATGGGCGTGAAAGTGACCACCGGACGCGCATCTGGTGTGCGTTCGCGGAGGATGCGCTCGAGCCGGGCGGCCAAGGTGTCCGTGGCCCAACTGGGGTGGATGCGGCGTAGCGTTTGCAGCTCTGTCCGCGCCGGCCCATCCAGTCGAGCATCCACCAGACCTTCGACGAGGTCACGGCGTGCGAGCCAGTCGAGCGGATGAAGTTCCGTGGTGACCTGCGTTTCGAGAAGCGCGTATTTGCGATTGCGATCCTTCAAAAGCTCGCCCAGTGCGGCGTGCGCTTCGGGACGCCCGATGCCGGCGCGCACGGCGTCGACCAATCGCCGGCGGGCGGACAGCGTGTCGCCCATATCCAACGCTGTGCGTGCCGCGCGCAGGCTTGCTCCATACACGAGCGGGTCGTCATGGGCGCCCCACTGTGTCCAAGCCTGTTCGGCGAGGTCGCGTCGTTCGCTGGCGAGCGCGGCCCAACCCAACCAGTACAGGTGATCGCTGCGATCCTCGCCGGCAGCGAGCCCGCGCCGAAAGGCGTGCATCGCGCCCAGCGGGCGCTGCAGGAGCAGCAGGTCGGTGCCCACCTGGAAGAACGGATTCCCGCTCTGGGCGTAGAGCCGGGTGAAGTCCACGCCATCCCAGAACAGGAACACGCAGGGATGTTGCGCGGCGGTGCTCTCGGAGAACTCGGAATAGAAGTACGACTCGAGCGAGGGATCGTGATAAACGCTGCGGATGGCGGCGCCGTTGCCCATCTGGAATCCGGCGAACGGCGGCAGCGTCGCGAAGAAGAAGCGGGTTCCGCTCGCAGGGATGGGTTCCACACGCCGCAATGCGCGCGTGAGTCGGGCCGAGAGCGAGGCCGCGCGTTCGAAGTAGTACGCGGTCAGGCGCGAGGTGGTGTTCCAGGGAGATTCCTGCACGGCGAACGCAGGAATCGCCGAGATGCCAGCGTGCCACCACAATGCCAGCATGAGCAACGCCACGAAGGGCCACCGCGTGAGGCGACGCGCTGCGAGCGCCACCAGAACGGCGCCACCCACGGCAGCAAGGGTGAAATAGTATGCGCTCCAGGTCGCGGCCAGTGGCCACGCGATCAGAGCGAACCCGAGCAGCCAGGCGAGCGCGAATCGTACGGCGTTGCGCGGGGCGATGGTGGCGGGTGTGGGCGAGGGCCCGGTGGCGGGGAACCACGCGGCCAGCGGCGCGAGCAGCGCGAGCGCGAGCACGGGGGGCCCCGCGGTGAGCAGTCCATCGATGAGCCCGGCAGGGTGTTCGATCCCAAGCACCGCCTGCCCCAGATGCAGCAGGTTCGCGCCGAACTCCGGCAATCCGAAGTGAAGGGGCGCGGCGATGCCGGGTGAGCTGCGGCGCAGGCTGTATTCGCCCATCGCCCACAGCGCGAGCGGCACGGCATAGGGGAGCACGCGGCGCAGGGCCGCGTTGGGTTTCTGTCCGTCCGCCCACAGTCCCCATGCGAACAGGAGGGCCGGCAGCGGGAGCGCAGCTTCCTTGCACAGGATCGCGGCGAGATAGGCCAGGACCGCAGGGCGCGTGCGCCCGCGCCGATGGAGCGCGAAGGCGCCGAGCGTTCCAGCAAGCGCGAGCAGGTCCTGACTGCACGAGATCCATGTGAGGTTGACGCGTTGCAGTGGCAGCAGGGCGAACCACAGCAAACCAGCGAGCGCCGCCGCCGGGGGTGCGACCGCGAGCAGCAGGTCTCCCAGAAGCGCGAGCGCCGCCAGGAACACCAGAAGATCCGCCACATGGAAGACCACCGGGCGTCCGTCCGCGATCGGCGTGAGCAGCGCGAACCACACTTGCCGCGAGAGGGGGCGGAAGTAGTTGGCGAGCCCCTGTGGATGGCTCCATGCCTCGGCGAGCGAGTGCAGCCGAGCTTCCTCCAGGAACAAGTGGTCGTCGTTGAGGAAGCCAGCCATGAGCGCGCCGGAGTAAAGCGCCGTCAGGCCGAGCGCCAATAACAGCAGCGCTTTCCAGTCGGGTCGGGTACGGGTCGGGTTCACGAGGGGCCACTCTAGCGGGCGGACCGAGTGGCCCGCCAGCCACCCCCTTCGGCGCGTTTCCGGCCTCAATAGGAGTGCCGAAGTGGCCGAAAACCCAACGGTACGCGTGACAGCTCCCGCTCCCTGAACCGAGGTGCGTCTTCGCATGAGCCATCGTGATCCCCACCGCTGGGCACAGATCCGCCGCGCCGGTTGGCTGCTGTGGGGCGTGACCTTCGCGTTGTTGTTGGCGCTGACGCTCACCGTGCCCGCCTTGTACATGCCGCTGCTGCAAGCGCTCGGCCGCGGGGATGAGACGCAATGGCTCAATGACACCTACCTCGCGACGATCGCGCTGGTGGGATTGGTGGTGTTGTTCTGCCTGTACACCATCACGAAGCAACGCGAGATCGACCTGATGCGCGAGGCGCTGGAACGAGAGGAGCACGACCGGGAGGATGTGAGCACGCGGTTGTCCGAACTGTCGATGCTGTTCCAGGTCAGCACCACGCTCCAACTGCAGCTGCGTCCCGACATCATCCTCGAGATCATCGTGCGTCGAGTCGTCAGCACGCTGAAGGCACAGCAAGCCAGCATCATGATCATGAATGAGGATGGCACCGAGCTGTTGACCCGAGCGGCCTACGGGCTCGAGGCGGAGTTCTCCCGGGGTGCGCGCGCCCGGATGGGAGAAGGCATCGCCGGATGGGTGGCCGAGCGTCGTCAGGCCGTGCTGTTGGGTGAGAAACCGCCGAGCGCCGATCTGGGCCGCTTCTATAAAGGGAACCGGCGGATCACTTCGGCCATCTGTCTGCCTCTCATCCTTGGCGAGCGAGTGGTCGGGGTGCTCAATGTGAATCGTATCAACCACCCCGATGCTTTCGACGAGCACCATGTTGAAGTGCTCAAGGTGTTCGGCGAGCACATCGCAGCGGTGATCGAGCGTGCCGAGGTGATGGAGCGGCTTGGTTCGCGCACGCGTCAGCTCGAGGCCGACAATGAGAAGCTGACGGACCTGAATCGCATGAAGGATGTGTTCCTCTCGACCGCAAGCCACGAGCTCAAGACGCCATTGACGAGCGTCATCGCCTACGCCGAGCTGCTCGATGACCACGAGGGCAAGCTCTCGCGCGAGCAGTCACGCGAGTTCGTGGCGCGCCTACGGGCCGAGGCCCAGCGCCTGTTGGGACTCATCGATGACATCCTCGATCTGTCGCGTTTGGAGAGCGGCAAGCTGGTGCTCAAGCCGCGCCGCATGGATCTGAGCGAGGTGGTGCGTTCGACGCTCGAGACCACGCGCGCGAATGCGTTGAAGCGCGGGGTGACGCTCGTGGCGGAATGCGCAGAGGGGCTGCCGCAACTGGTGATCGACGAAGTCAAGATGCGCCAGGTGCTCGTGAATCTGGTGGTGAACGCGGTGAAGTTCTCTCCCAAGGGCAGCACGGTGCGAGTCCGCACGGATCGTGACGACCAACACATCCGGGTCGAAGTCACCGATCAGGGTCGTGGCATCGAGCCCGATATCGCCACGCACATCTTCGAGCTGTTCGGTCAGGGCCCGCCGCAGGACGACGATGATCTGCGCGGGGGTCTGGGAATCGGGCTGCATCTGGTCAAGCGGTTGAGCGAGTTGCATGGTGGGCATGTCGGCGTCAACAGCCGCGTCGGGGAGGGCAGCACCTTCTGGGTGCGGCTGCCGATCAGCCCGGCCTGGGATGTCGAGGACACCGGGCAGGCGAAGGCGGCCTGAGCTCACACCGCTCAGCGCCGGCTGCGTGGCGGTTGTGAGTGGTCCGAGCATTCGCGTGCTGGAGTCGCGCAGGACTGTGCGATACTCCGCCCGGCCCGCGCCCTACTCGCGCCCCTCCTCCACCCCGAGAAGCCCGCCACCGTGAGCACACGAGAAAATCCGGCACACTCGCCCGGCTCGTCCGTACCGGGTGGGGCGGAAGTCCCATCCGACGCGGTCGTGAGCCCTGCCGAGGGCGCCTCCGGGTTGGACCGGGCCACGCTCGAGCGGGTTCGCGAACGGGACCCAGCGGCGCTCGGCCGACTCTTCGACGCCTGCTTTCCCCGGGTGTTCTCGCTCGTCCACCGGCTGCTTGGCGATCGCACCCTCGCCGAGGACGCCGCTGCGGAGGTCTTCCTCAAAGTGCATCGCGCTGCGCATACGCTCGACCCGGGCCGTGACCCTTCGCCCTGGCTCTACACGATCGCGACCAATGTCTGTCGCGACCTGTGGCGCTCGGGCGCTTATCGCATGTCGCGCAGGGCTGCTTCCGTGCACGACGAGGCGGTGGCCGATCGACTCTCGAGCGGGGCCGATGAGCCCGAGCGCGTCGCCATGGTGCGCGAGCGCGAAGCGCTGGTGCGCGCCGCACTGGCTGCGCTGCCGGATCCGCTGCGCATCGCGATCGTGCTGCATGACTATCAAGGTCTCAGCCACCAGGAGGTGGCCGGGCAGACCGGCATCGGGCATGCCGCCGCCCGCAAGCGGTACTCGCGTGCCCTCGTGGCCATGGCCAGACTGCTCGAGGGGAAGCTCACATGACACCCCACGACGAAGACCTGCTCGGCCCCGGGGAGGCCCGCGTTCGAGCCGCGCTGTTGGCGCTGCCGCAGGCCGAGGCGGACGCACATTATCGCGCTCGATTGAGGGCCCAGTTCATGAACGGCGCGTTCGAACCGGGGGTCGAGTCCGTGGCGCGCATCTCGCCCCTGCCCCGGTCGGCGTGGTTCGGGACCGCGCTCGCGGTGGCGGCATCTCTGGTGCTGGCAGTCGTCCTGTTCGATCAGGGACCTGCGTGGCAGGTGACGCGCGTCGGTGGCCCGAGCGCGCTGCTGGTGGGCGACCGCCTCGTGGCCATCAAGGACGCCGCCACGCTGAGCGCAGCGCTCGCCCACGGCGGGCATGTCCGTCTGCCTGCGGGCGGGACGCTGGAGTTGGTGGCGCCGGGCAGCATCGCCATGAGCCTGAGTGAGGGTTCGGATGTGGTGATTCCGCGCGCCCCGGGCAGGTGGTTCGGGCGTTCGGTCCGCGCCGAAGTGCGCAATGGCGAGGCGTTCATCACGACAGGCCGCGCCTTCCATGGCTCGCACCTCACGGTCACCACCGAGGAGGCGACGGTCGAAGTCGTGGGCACCTCCTTCGCCGTGCTCCGACATCCGGAGGGCACCTGCGTGTGCGTGATGGAGGGCACCGTGCGCGTGGGCCCTATCGGCGAGTCGATGGTCGAAGTCGGCGCCGGGCTGCGGCGGTTCTGCTACCCGCGCGCGTTGGCTCGGCCCAGCGAGGCTGCGCCGATCCTGGGGTACTCCGAACACGCGCTGCACGAGCTGCAGGCGTCGACCGGGCTGCTGCTCGAACGCTGACGCGCGCTCAGGCTGCGGCGGAGTCCGCCGAGAAGTCGGGCCATTCGTCGAGCGGCAGGGCCCGGAGGATCGAACGCGCTTCCGCCAATGGCATCACCACTCGCTCGCTGGCGGGCAGGATCGCGCCCGCGGGCGTGGTGAGCAACTCGATGATCGGGCGTTCGGGATCCTCTGCCGACGGTGCGAGTGCGCGGGCGAACGCATGGTCGTCGAGCTCCACCAACTGGCCCGGCGGATACACTCCCACTGTGCGGATGAGCGAAGCCTTGAGCGCATCGTCGAATCCCGCACCGCCCGGGCCGAGCACCATGCTCAGCGCTTCAGCGGGAGTGATCCGCTGTCCGCGTTCGCCGTGCAGGCTCAGGAGTGACACGAAAGCGTCTGCGACGGCCACCAGGCGCGAGGCTGTTGCGGGCTTGAAGTCCGCGGAAAGTGCGGGATATCCCGAGCGGGTGCAGGCGTGGTGTTCCAGCGCCACGCGCATCGCGCGCAGCGAGGTGCGGTTGAGCGTGGTGATGCCTGCGATGGCCTCCACCCCCCGGATCGGATGGGTCTGAAGCTCTGCCCGCGCCGCGTCGTCGCGCACGGCCGCATCCGGCGGGACGGTTTCGAGCGAGGACTGGCCAACATCATGCAGGAGCGCCGCGACCCCGAGTTCGGTGAGTGCGGCACGATCCAATCCGAGTTGGTGACCCATGCCGATGCTGACGATGCAGACATGGACACCATGCGCCCACTGTTCATCCGCGGCGCTCGCCCAGGCGAGCCCCACCGTGGTGGGCTCCGGTGATGCGGCCGCTTCGACCAGTGGCTGCACCAGTCGCTTCAAGTGTCGCATTTCGTAGGCTCGCGCGAATAGGGTGGCTGTCAGCAACGCGCGCGCGTGGGCCAGCGCGTCATCGTAGGCCTGCAGCGCCGCGCTGAAGGCGGGGACGGCGTTCGCCTCGGACGGCGGCGTTGCTTCCGCACTTGCCGGCACGACCTGCAACACCGGCACCGCACCGGTGATGCCGGCAGATCGGCAAGCGGCGACCAGTTCGTCTCCTTTATAAAGCTCGCTCGAGAGGAAGTAGCGCATGAACTCCTCGAGCTCGGGCAGCCGCAATGAAGCATGGAACTCCACGCCAGCGATTCCGCGCAGCGCCAGCTCGGACAGCAGTTGCTCCTGGAACCGAAGGCTCGTCGACTTGAGTGGCACGCGCACGCCATTCAGCTGCAGGTCGCGATCCATGTGCACGAGCTGTGCACGCCCGGACGCCATGAGCGTGGGGCGCAGGACCTCGAGGAGTTGTTCGAGCTGCCCCGTGAACGCTCGATTCCCGATGCTGTAGGAGCGACTCGTGCGCAGCACTGCGACCAGCCGAGTGACCAGCTGCAGGCCCTGCTCACGAAGTTCGTCTTCGGGGGTCATGTTGTCATGCGGGTTCATGGGCGAGCCTGCGAGTGGAGGGCGTCGAGGCACGCGGCACGGACGGCCTCGGCACGGGAGTGACTGCCTTCCTCCAGCGACTGCATCGCCAAAGGCGAACCGATGCGAGCCAGCATCCGCGCGGCGGCGGTGCGCTCGGTCGAGCGGCGGGCGAACCAGCCACCCTTTTGCATCAGCAATGCCAGCGCTGGCACGGCGCCTTCATCCGCGACATCGGCGAGCGCACCGATCAGCGCGAGCTTGTGCTCATCGCTGCGCGTCTCGAAATCGTCGGCATTGATCCGTGCCAGTAACGAGAGCGCCACTTTGCTGTCCTTTTCCCGCGTGAGCATCGTGAGCGTGTTCGTGAGGAGCTGGGGGTCATGGGTGTCCAGGTGCTCGAGCAGCAATGGAATGCGCTCCCGGGTCGGGACCTGGGCCAGGGCGGTGACCGCGGCCCGACGGACGCGAGCGTCCAAGTGGCGTGCGGCGCGCGCCAACAGGTCCGTCACCGCGGGTCCCCCAATCTGACCGAGGACGAAGGTGATGTTGCGCACCACATGCCAGCGCGAGTCGGCGAGATAGGGGGCCAGCCGTTGCGGGTCGTCGCTGCACAGGTAGCTCAGCGCGGTCGTGGCCGCGGCGCGAAGCCGGGCACGGCTCGCGCGCCCAAGGACGCCAATGGTGAGGTCGAGCGCACTGGGTCCAAGGTTCACGACCAGAGCGAAGAATCGGGCCTGTTCCTCGGGAGCCGCTTCGTCGAGTTGGGATGCGATCGCGTCCAGATCGAGCCCCGCGAGCGCATCGCGCATGGTCGCGCTGGAAAGGGTGCGTTCGGAATCGAGCGTGTGCAGGACATCGAAGGCGTGTCGCGCCTCGATCCAGTCGCAGCGCTGCACCGCCCCGGCGAACCAGGTGACCACCGAGTCCGCAAGCACTCCCCGCGTGTCGATGCCCGGCTCCACGCGGACGACTTCCCGCACGAAGTTCGCGACACTCTGCTCCCACGGGGCGGCTTCCTCTGCGCGCCACTCCTCCAGGAAGTTGGCTTTGGAGCGTGTCTCGTTGAGGTGGATCTGCCGCCAGAGCGAAGCGGCTGAGGCCTCGCTCTCCACCAGCAGCCAGTCATCCCGGTGGATTCCGGTCAGCCCGGCGGACCGTGCCCGATGGGCGACGGAATCCCGCAGCGCGTCAGCGTAGGGGCTGGCATCCACCCATGGATCGAAAGCCGGCTCGAGCGGGGGGGCCGGCGCGCTGTTCGTTGGCGCGAGTTCCGCAACTTCTGGAGTGAGCTCCAGCGGCGCTGATTCCACGCGCACATGGGAGAGGTCGGCTTCCCATAGCAGCGTGCAGAGGTCGGCGTGCGTGAGTCTGCTGGTCGTGATCTCGAGCACGGCCGAGACGATCGTGGCGATCTCCTCGCGCGTGGTGTCCGCTGCCAGCGTCATCCCGCGCAGGCCGTCGCGGTACAGGATGAACGGGAGTTGGTGTTCCAGCGAGGGACCGCCTTCGTCGTTCGCCTCGGCTCGTACCAGCAATTCGTCCCGCAGCCAGATCTCCAGCGGGGAGAACCGGAGCGCGAGTGGCGAGTGGTACTCGATCAACGGCAGCATGTCCTGGATCAGGCGCTCGCGAGCCTGTCGAGCCAGCGACGCGTAGGGCCCGTAGGTGCGCGCGATGCGCACCAGCCGGCCCAGCTGGCGGAACCACTCCGAGACCTGCCGGGCAGCCGGGGATTGTTGTCCCGACGCAGCCGTCCGGGGCTTGCGGTCGTTCATCATGAAGTCGTCTTCGAACTCGTCGTGGTCCAAAGGGCCGGGCTCCAGAGGGGGTGGGCACCAGCGTCGCATTCGACGCGTTGGGGGTATCGGCCTTCGCCCTGTCCGGGTTGAGGTGACACTGGGACATCCGCGAAGGGCAATTCTAATGTAGAGGCGCCACCTCCTCCTGCCCCGCCTCATGTCCTGGGGCGCTCGATCCAGAGCGGTTCGCCCCGCTTGACGGCAGTTGCAGCGGGCCCTTAGTCTTGCGCGTTCATCATCGTCCCATTCCCGATCCTGTCTCGAGGTTTCGAACCATGAAGCGCACTTTCCAGCCCAACAATCGGCACAAGAAGAAGACGCACGGCTTCCGCTCGCGGATGAAGACCAAGGGCGGCCGCAAGGTGTTGAATGCCCGCCGTGCCCGGGGTCGCAAGCGCCTGTCCGTTTCGTCCGACTGATCGGCAGGACTCCACGCCCTCGTCTTCGTGTGATGCCGGGGCTCACGGCCCTGTCCCGCACATTCGAGTCAGCCACACTCCTGCCCGCCTGCTTCACGCCCGAGGCGCGCCTGCCTCTCGGTGGCCCACGATGATCCCGCCCCATGACGAACGCCTCGCGTCGCAGCATCGCATGCGGCGTGGCGATGATTTCGCCACGGTGCGTGGTGGTGGCACTGCGTTCCGTGGGCGTTGTTGCTTGCTCCTGGTGCTCGCTGCGGCCGAGGAAGTGACGCGAGTGGGTTTCATCGCGAGCAAGCGTGGGGTGGGTGGTGCGGTTCAACGCAATCGAGCCCGGCGCCGGCTCAAGGAAATCGTCCGGCGACGCTGGCCCCGGATGCCCCACCACGGATTCATGCTCGTGTTCATCGCCTCGCGCGCGATACTGACTGTGCCTCATCAGGAACTGGCTTCAGAAGTCGAGACGCTACTCGCCCATGCGGGTGCTCTCGCCCCTGCGGCGGCCTGAAGCCATGCGCGCGCTCCTTCTTGCCCTCATCCGGCTGTATCAGGTGATGCTGCATCCGCTCTATCGCGGTGCTTGCAGGCATCAACCCACCTGCTCCATGTATGCGCGGGACGCCATCGCGCGCCATGGAACCTTGCGCGGCGGATGGCTCGCCGCGCGCCGGATCGGGCGCTGTCATCCGCTGGGAACGGCGGGCTACGACCCGGTGCCCTGACCTATGGATAAGAGAACTTCGTTCGCGCTCGCGCTGTGCATAGTGGTCTTCGCTGCGTTCACGCTGTTACAGGCGAAGTTCGCCCCGCCTCCCAAGAAGCCCCTCCCGCCCATCGAGACGGCCGCGCCGCGCGACAGCGCGGGCCTTCGCTCCGGCGTGGGTTCGGGCGGCCCGACCTCGGGCGCAACGCTGGGAGCAAGCGCCAGCGCCGCAGTGACCGCACCTGTGATCGAGACGCGCTCGTATGTCCTCGAGACGCCCTTGTACAAGGCCACATTCCTGAATCGCGGGGCAAGGCTCCAGAGCTTCGAGCTCAAGCATTTTGCCGCCGCGCACGGCAGCAGCGACTACGCCACCCATCCGAACCTGCGCCCTCGTCGTGGCAAGGAAGTACCGCAGGGCGATCGAGTGAAGCTGAACGGGGATCCCGCATTCGGTCTGGACCTCGGTCAGGGTGAATCGTTCCGCTCGCTGGCCGATGTGCCGTTCGCGGTGAGCGAGAGTCTGGATGCGGGCGGTGTCGCGCGTGGGCTGACCTTCACCTGGCAGGATTCCGCCGGGGCGCTCGTGCGCCAGACCTGGCGCGTGCGGCCGGACACCTACCTGCTCGATCTGGCCGTCGAGATGAAGGATCTGCCGCGGGATTGGCGCGTGCGCGATTACTCGCTCACGGCGCGGTCCTGGCCGCTTCTGACCGAGTCCAGCCTGCAGCTCGATCAACGCGCGGTGCGGGCGGTGAGTCTTGTCGGCACGAACCTGCATCGCGATCCGGCCGGAAGCAATCAGGGCAAGACCAAGCTCCACGAGGGTGTGGCGCACTGGGCGGGAGTGCAGACGCACTACTTCCTTGGAGTGGTGGCCTCGCTCAACGGCGAGGGCCGCGCCTCGACCGGGCACGGCGAGAAGCGCACGCTCTCCGATGAGCAGTTCGGGCAGCTCCCGAGCGATGCGAAGCGCGAGCAGGAAGTTGCCGTCGGGACGCTGGTCATGCCGCTGCCGATCGCGGCCGACCGCACGCAACATCTGGCGGTGTACTTCGGGCCGGGCGATTACTTCGCGCTCGCCAAGTTGAGCGAGGGCCTGGGCAAGGATGTGCGGCTCGAGCGCGCCGTGGATATGGGCTGGAGCTGGCTCGTCCCGGTGAGCAAGTTGCTGCTCAAGCTGCTGAACCTGATCGACGGTGTGGTTCGCAACTACGGGATCTCGATCCTGTTGGTCGCGCTCGTGGTCCGGCTCGCCCTGCATCCGCTGAACATGGCGAGTATGAAGAGCATGCGGGCCATGCAGCGACTGCAGCCCGAGATCGAGCGTATCCGCAAGAAGCACGACAGCGACCCGCAGGCCATGAATACGGCCATGATGGCGCTGTACAAGGACAACAAAGTGAATCCGGCGGGTGGCTGCCTGCCCATGGTCATGCAGATGCCGCTGTTCTTCGCCCTGTTCGCGGTGCTGAACAATGCCATCGACCTGCGCCATGCGCCGTTCTACGGGTGGATCCACGATCTTTCGGCGCCGGATCTGCTGTTCAATCTGTCCCGGACGGCGCTGCCGGTGGTTGGGGTCGGGCCGGTTCGGTTGCTTCCCATCCTCATGGCGTTCACGGGGTTCCTGTCACAGAAGTTCACCCCGACGGACCCCAAGCAGGCGCCCACGATGTACATGATGAACTTCGTCATGCTCATCTTCTTCTACAACCTGCCGTCCGGCTTGGTACTGTACTGGACGGTGATGAACCTCCTGACCGCGCTTCAGCAGTGGTTGGCCTTGCGCGGCGAACCTGCCGTGGTGGTCGCCTCGGCGGCGGTGGAGACCGGGCGCCGGAAGAAGTAGTCCGGCGGCCAATCGCTTCGGCGTGGCGGACGGGTCCGCGCCGGTATACTGTATCCCGTCGTCATGACACTGCTCTGTGATGAGCGCGTTCGACGCGCGCCGGCGGCTCCCCCCCGGGAAGCGCCGCGCAGCTCCGCCGCGCTGCAGGGCCTTACATTCGATCCGTCCGAGACTCCGTCCCAGCGCGATATCGCTGCGCTTCGTGAAGCGGCGTGAGTTCGGCAAACAGGGAACACCATGGCAAAAGGTTCGGTCTACGAAGGCAAGACGCAGGATGAGGCGGTTCGCAAGGGGCTCGAGGATCTTGGGCTGCAGCGTGCGGAAGCCACGATCACGACCATCGAGGAGGGCAAGAGCGGGTTCCTCGGTTTCGGTGCGCGGCCATTCCGCGTGAGCATCTCGCGTCGCCCCGGCGGCGCGATCCGTGAGCCTGAGGAAGCGCGCACTCCGGAGCGCCGCAGTGGTCGTGCGGGGCGCGAAGAGCGCAGTGGCGGTCGCAGTGGTGGTCGCGGGGGACGCGAGGAGCGTTCCGCGGGCGGGCGCGGCGAGAAGAGCGAGAAAAGCGAGAAGGTCGAGAAGACCGAGAAGGTCGAGCGCTCGGACCGCAGCGGTCGCGGCGAACGCGGTGGCCGCGGTGGTCGCGAGGAGCGCAAGGGCGGCGAGCGAAAGCCCGAGCCGGCTCGCGCCGAAGTGGTGTCCGAGGAACGCGCGCCTCGGCCGGAGCGCACCGAGCGTCCCGAGCGTGCAGCGCGTCCCGAACGCGGTGAACGCCGTGGGCGTGGCGGCCGCGAGGGTCGCGAAGCTGCCGAGACGCGCGAACCTCGCGAAGAGCGTCGGGCGGTGCCGGCAGCCCCGGCGTCCCCCGCGCCGATCCAGTCCGCCAATGGCCCGGTCGCTGAAAGCGACGAGGATGGGGCTGCGGGCGAGCGTCGCCGTCGCCGTCGTGGTCGGCGTGGCGGTCGCGGCCGGCGTCGGGACGGTCGGCCCGAGGGTTCAACTTCGGCCCAGCCGAGCCCGGATGTCGAGTCCGCCTCGGTGAACGGTGCAGCCCAGGATCACACGCCTGCCCCGGAGCGCCAGGCGCAGAGTGCTCCGGCGCAGGTCGTGGCGAGCCAACCTGTTCCACCCACGCCTGCGTATGAGGCCGCCCCGGTCGCAGCAGCCGTGTTCCATCCGACCACCCCTGCGGTCCTGCCGATCCCCGCTGCATCCGCCCCGGCGTCGCACACGGCGCGGCCCACGAATCACCCCGAGGAGCCCGACATGGGCAGCGAAGAGCTCACAGCGACGGCGAAGCGCGTGACGGAGGATCTGCTCAAGGCCATGGGCTTCGAGGCCACCATCACCGCCAAGGCGGAGGATGACCGCGTCGATGTCACGGTCCAAGTGACATCGGGCGAGGATCTGCTGAATGGGAACAAGGGCGAGACGCGTCTGGCCCTGCAACATCTGCTCAACCGCTTCGTCAACAGCGGCGAGGGCGCGCGTTACCATCTGCAGCTGGAGATCAATGATTTCTGGCAGCAGCGCGAGAAGGAACTCGAGGACATGGCGCTTCGGATGGCCGACGAGGCCTTGGCGCAGAACGCCGAGAAGATCACCGACTTCCTGAACTCGCAGGAGCGCCGCATCGTGCATGTGACGCTCAAGCCGGATTCGCGGGTCAAGACCTACGCGCTTGGAAATGGCATGGTCAAACGGGTGGCGATCGCGCCGGCCGACTTCCCTGAACGCACCGAGGAAGACGCGGGCTGAGTTCCGGGCGATTGTTGTTCCCGCGCCGGGCTCGCCACTTGCGAGTCCGGCGCTTCTCTTTGGGGTGAGGAGTCCCGGGTGAGCGCTGTGCCTGTGCCGTTCGACGACACCATCGTCGCCATCGCGACTGCCTCCGGCGAGGCGGGGCTGGCTGTGTTGCGCGTGAGCGGACCACAGGCGCTGCTCGTGTCGCAGGCGTGCTTCAAGGGGCGCTCGCGACTCGCCGAGGCGACGAGCCACACGCTGCACCATGGCTGGGCGGTGTGGCCAGAGGCCGCGACCGCCGCGGCTGCCGCACGGCTCGACGAGGTGGTGGCGGCCGTTTTCCGTGCGCCGCGTTCGTACACCCGCGAGGATGTGGTGGAGTTCTCGTGCCATGGCGGGAGCGTGCCCGCGCGCCGGGTCCTGGCGGCCCTGCTGGCCGCGGGGGCGCGGCTGGCTCGGCCGGGCGAGTTCACATTGCGTGCCTTCCTCGCGGGGCGGATCGACCTGAGTCAGGCGGAAGCGGTCGCGGACCTGATCCATGCCGAGACCGACGCGGCGGGCGATCTCGCCCTCGCGCAACTCGCGGGGAGTCTGTCGGTGCGGATCGCCGCGCTCGAGGAGCACCTCACGGAGTGCGTGGCGGAGGTGGAGGCCCGAGTGGACTTCGCGGAGGATGTCGGGGGAGTCGAGGTGCCGCCGCATGTAGTGGCCGCGATCGAAGCCGTCCGCGCGGACCTTGCGGGATTGCTCGAGGGCAGTGAGTACGCGCGCGCGTTGCGCGAGGGTGTGCGCGTCACGCTTGCGGGCCGGCCCAATGCCGGCAAGTCATCGCTCTTCAACGCATTGCTCGGTGAGTTGCGCGCCATCGTCACCGAGGTGCCCGGCACGACGCGCGATCGGGTCAGCGAACGCCTTGAACTGGACGGCGTCCGCGTGCAGCTTTCGGACACGGCGGGCATGCGCGAGACGAACGATCGCGTGGAGCGGATCGGCGTGCAACGAGCGCAAGCCGCGATGGATGAGGCGGGACTGGTGCTGTGGGTGGTGGATGGCTCCACCCCGCTTGCGCGTGAGGATCACGAGTTCCACCAGAGCCACGCCGGGCGGCGGGCGCTGTGGGTGCTCAACAAGCGCGACCTGGGCTCGATCGCCCTTCGCGAGCTGCAGGAATGGTCGCCCCCGCCGCCGTGGGTGGAGGTTTCAGCGCAGACGGGTGCGGGGATCGAGCGGTTGCGCCACGCGGTCATCGAGCAACTGGGCGGCGTCGCCCATGGACAGCGCGGGCAGGTCAGCAATCCGCGTCACGCCGAGGCGCTTGGCCGGGCGGGCCGCCTGTTGTCCCAGGCGAGTGTCGCCGCGACATCGAACGCGCCTGGCGAGATCGTGGCGCTCGAGTTGCGTGAAGCGCTTGCGGCGCTCGGCGAGGTGACCGGTACGCATGTGGGCGAGGAACTGCTGGATCGGATCTTCAGCCGATTCTGCATCGGCAAGTGAGCGCCTCGATGGAGGGCCGCGAGCATCTGATGTACACCGCCTCACCGGGCGCGCCACTCTTGTCGTTGCCGGTAGATGCTGCAGCCGCCGCGACCCGCGCGGGCGCTTTCGATGTGGTGGTGATCGGCGCGGGGCATGCGGGTTGCGAAGCCGCGCATGCCGCGGCCCGGCTCGGCCTGTCCACCGCGCTCCTGACGGTCAAGGTCGACGACACCGCGAAGATGTCGTGCAATCCCGCGATCGGTGGGATCGCCAAGGGGCAGATGGTGCGCGAGCTCGATGCGCTGGGTGGCCTGATGGGCCGCATCACGGATCGGGCTGGCATCCAGTTCAAGATGTTGAACCGAGGCCGTGGGCCGGCCGTGTGGTCGCCGCGCGCGCAGTGCGATAAGGCGGCTTACTCCGCGGCGATGCTGCATGCGCTGGCGCTGGTGCCGGGGCTGCACTTCGTTTCGGGTGTGGCGCAACGCGTGCGTATGCAGCATGGCCGTGCCGCGGGCGTGGAGTTGAGCGATGGCCGCTTGCTCGAAGCCGGCGCCGTGGTCATCACCCCCGGCACATTCCTGAACGGGCTGATCCACATCGGCGAGCGGCGCTTGGAGGGCGGGCGCATCGGCGAGCACGCAGCCCGCGCATTGAGCGATTGCCTGGCCGAGTTGGGGCTGGAGCGAGGCCGGCTCAAGACCGGCACGCCACCTCGGCTGCTGCAGCGGAGCATCGACTGGGATGCGGTCACGCCCGCCCCCGGGGATCGCGTGCCGCAGCCCTTCTCGCATTGGACCGAACGACTCGAGTTGGAGCAGGTGCTGTGCTGGGCGACACGCACCAATGAGCGCACGCACGAAGTGATTCGCACGCATCTGCATCGCTCGCCGCTGTACTCCGGGCAGATCCAGGGCGCGGGGCCACGCTACTGCCCCTCGCTCGAGGACAAGGTGGTGAAGTTCCCGGAACGCACCGCGCATCACATTTTCCTCGAGCCCGAAGGCCGCGTCTCGCCCGAGATCTATGTGAACGGGGTGAGCACTTCGATGCCCGAAGAAGTGCAGCTCGAGTTCCTGCGCACGATTGTCGGGCTTGAACAGTGCGAGATGCTGCGGCCGGGCTATGCCGTCGAATATGATTTCGTGCTCCCCCACCAACTCGACGCGACGCTCCAGGTTCGCGCCGTCCCGGGACTGTTCCTGGCGGGACAGATCTGCGGGACATCGGGCTACGAGGAGGCCGCGGCGCAGGGATTCGTGGCCGGCGTGAACGCGGCGCATGGAGTGCTCGGCCGGGCGCCGTTCGTGCTGCGGCGCGATCAAGCCTACATGGGAGTGCTCGTGGATGATCTGGTGACGCGCGAGCACCGTGAGCCGTACCGCATGTTCACCTCTGCGGCGGAGCACCGGTTGTTGCTGCGCGCCGACAATGCGGATGAGCGGCTCGCCGAGACCGGTCATGAGCTCGGGCTGCTGAGTCGCGAGCAAGTGGAGCAGGTGCGAGGCAAGGTCGCGGCGATGGCCGCCGAGGAGAAGCGACTGGCCCGCGTCCGGGTGAGCCTGGCGCGATTGGAGTGGGCCCCGGCATGTGCGCCGGGATCGGACGGAGTTCCCGAGCAGGCGGCCCCGCTGGCCGATCGGCCGCGCGAGTCGCGCACCGTGTGTGCGCTGGATTGGTTGTCGCGCCCTGAGGGCGCCTATGCCCGGCTGGTCGATGCCGGCGTCGAGCCCGGATTGTCGACGGCGTGGGGCGATTCGCTCGAGGTCCGTGTGAAGTACCGCGGCTACATCGAGCGCCAACAGAAAACGGCCGCCGCGGCGCGGTCCTTGGAAGTGGTCGCGCTACCCGTTGCGCTCTGGGATGCGACCCTGAATGGGTTGTCGGCGGAGGCGCTCGAGAAACTGCGTCGCTGGCGTCCTGCCACGGCCGCGCAGGCTGCGCGTATCGCGGGGATCTCGCCCTCGGATGTGGCGATCCTGCTGGTGCACGCACGCCGATGCGGGCGAGGGCGCTGAGCCGGAGTCTCGAGCCACGCGGCAGACACCGCACGCGAGCAGGGTGTGCGCAGGCACTCGCGCACTCTGCTAGAGTGAGCGGTCCATGACTCCGCCTCGTCCAGAATCCCGCGGCCCTCGCGGCCCTCGTCGTTCAGATACCGGTCCGTCGCGTCCGGGAACATCGCGCGCGAGTGTGCCTCGCTCCAGCGCGCCGCGTTCCGGAAGTCCTTCTCGAAGCTCGGGCCCAGCACGGGGCGGAGATTCACCGCGTGGTGCCGATGGCCCGCGTAGCCGCCCCTCGCGGGGTGAATCCTCGGGCGGGGCCGATGGGCCGCGTAGCCGCGCTCCGCGCGGCGAATGGCCGCCCAGGGGCCCGCAACGCGAGCGGCGTGGACCCGCATCCTCACGCGGCGTCGCGCCGATCCGGACCCAGCGTCGCCCCGACGCGCGCGCCACGATGGCGCCCGACAAGTTGGTGGCCAGGCAGGCATGGAGCCTGTTGCGTTCGTGGATTCCGGGCACGCCGGCGGTAGTGGAGGAACACCTCAAGCGGCTTCGCGTTTACGGCGAGTTGTTGCTGCGCTGGAATCAGGGCGTCTCGAACCTGATCTCGCGCAATGATGAGATCCGCTTGGTGGATCGGCATATCCGTGAATCCATCGAGCCTGCCAAGTTGCTGCTGGCCTCGGGCTGCAAGACCTTCGTCGACTTCGGCTCGGGAGCCGGTCTGCCGGCCATCCCGCTGCAGCTGCTTGGGGTCGGGGAACGGTGGACGCTGGTCGAATCGCGCCGGAACAAGACATTATTCCTTCGTAGAGCCGAGCAAGACCTCAAGTTAGAGAATTTCGTCGCGAAGACGGCACGGCTCGAGGTGATCATCGAGACGGAGCATGAGGCGCTGGTCTGCGACGGGTTCACTTCCCGCGCGACCATGCTCATGAGCCCCACTCTCGAGATGGCGGCCACCATTGTCCGCCCGGGGGGCAAGGCCTTCCTGTGGAAGGGCAGCTCGTGGAATGACGAGCTGGAGAAGGGCCGTGGACTTTGGGAGCCCCAGTGGGAGTTCGAGCAGGCGTTCCCGGTGGGCGACGGCCCCAATGTTGTTGCCGTATTCGTTAAAAAGTAACACATTTAGTTGTTTTTGTTGTGGAGTGTTCCACGTGGAACATGGGTCTTGTTCCCGAGTGAACCCCACTGGTATCTTGCGGCTACCATTCGCTCGCGCCTCCAGTTCCATGGGGCGCTCCGGCTCCCGAATCCATCTGTCCGACGCCGCCGTCCAGCGTCCGGGCATATCCTCTGCGGACGGCAGCACGACCGTCGCGATGGGCTGATCCATGGGAAAAGTCATTTCGATCGCCAGCCAGAAGGGTGGGGTCGGCAAGACCACGACAGCGATCAATCTGGGTGCCTGCCTCGCACAGGAGAGCAAGCGCGTGCTGTTGGTGGACATCGACCCTCAGGGCAATGCGACGAGCGGTCTCGGGATCAATGGCAACGATCAGCGCCACACGACCTATGAGGTGCTGATCGGACAGTCCGAAATTGCCGACGCGGTTCGGAGCACAGCGCTGGCGACGCTGGATGTGCTCCCAGCAGGCCAGAGTCTTTCGGGCGCCGAGGTCGAGCTGGTGGGGATGATGGCGCGCGAGACCCGCCTCAAGTCGTGCCTCGCCCGGATCCGCGATGAGTATGATTATGTGCTGATCGATAGCCCGCCCACCCTGGGATTGCTCACGGTGAATGCGCTGACCGCCTCGGATTCGGTGCTCATCCCGCTCCAGTGCGAGTATCTTGCGCTGGAAGGGCTCACCCAACTCATCGGCGCCATCCGCTTGGTCCAGGACCATCTCAACCCTGCGTTGCGAATCGAGGGAGTCCTGCTCACCATGTTCGACGCACGGCTGAATCTGTCGCAGCAGGTCGCGGACGAAGCCAGGAAGTTCTTCTCCGACCGGGTCTACAAGGCGGTCATCCCCAGGAACGTCAAGCTGAGCGAGGCGCCTTCGTTCGGGAAGCCGATCGTCCTCTATGATCCGCATAGTTCCGGCGCGGAGAGTTATCGCGAACTCGCACGGGAGGTGCTCGAGCATGAGTAAGAAAGCGCTTGGTCGCGGCCTGGGTGCCCTGATCTCCAGCTCCGATGCCATGGAGGCCGTCGACGGCCGTCCACCCCAGGTGGAGCAGGGCGTCATCGAGCTGAGCATCCAGTCCATCGGACCCAATCCATTCCAGCCACGCACCCGATTCGATGAGGCCGCGCTCCAGGAGTTGGCCGCTTCGATCAAGTCCACCGGCATCCTCCAGCCGCTGATCATCCGAAAGCTTGGCCCCGGGGACTACCAGTTGGTCGCCGGCGAACGCCGGATGCGCGCCGCCCACCTCGCCGGGCTCACCCAGGTGCCTGTGATCGTCCGCGACTACGACGACAGGTCCATGATGGAGCTGGCCCTCATCGAGAACATCCAGCGCGAGGATCTCAACCCCATCGATGAGGCGAAGGCCTACCACGCGCTCATCGAGAAGGTCGGGTTGACCCACGACCAGCTCTCGGAACGGGTCGGAAAGCAACGCAGCTCGATCTCGAATGCAATACGCCTGCTTGGACTTCCGCCTGAAGTGATGGACATGGTTTCACGTGGAACCCTCAGCGCTGGGCACGGGCGGGCACTGCTGGGACTGGAGGCTGCGGGGGACCAGATCGCCGCCGCCCGATATGTCTCAAGCAAGGGGTTCTCGGTTCGGCGTACGGAGGCGTTCGTCAAGCGGAAGGTCCGCAAGCACCATTCCCGGCCCCGGACTGAGAAGTTGGCCGGGTTGGGCGAATGGGAGACAAAGCTCCAGCAGCGCTTCGGTACGCATGTGGCGATCACGCCGGGACGCAAGGGCGGAACGATCGAGTTCGAGTTCTACGGCCAGGAGGACCTCGAACGCCTCCTCGAAGTCTGGGGTGTCCTGTAGCTTCCACAAGCCATCGTTGTCCTCGGAGGTCCCATGCTGAAGTTCCGCAACCAACCCACGGCGGACGAGCCCCCTGCGCCCAACACCATCATCGGGCTGGGCACCAATCTGCGCGGCACGCTCATGGTGAGCGGGACGCTCAGGATCGATGGTGAGTTCGAGGGTGACATCCTTAACTGCGAGCGACTCGAAATCGGTGAACACGGATTCATGCGCGCCGACATCGAGGTGAAGGAAGCCGTGATCCGAGGCAGGGTGGTCGGGAATATCCGTGCGCTCGGCACCGTCGAGATGAAGGCCGGCGCTCGGGTCGAGGGTGATGTGGCCGCCATGACCGTCGCGATGGAGCCCGGGGTGCACTTCACGGGCCGCTGCACCATGCTCGAGACCGGGACCGAGGCGGTGGAGTATGGACTCGAAAACCGCGGCAGGGAGCCCGGAAGATGAGCCGCGTTCGCCTCCCTTGTAATAAGTAGTAATGTGTTTATGCTAAGTAAGTTAAGATAGTCAGCACCCGCCCACTCCGATCCCCTCAGGATCCACCGCGAGAGCCCGAACATGCGACGAAGCGAAGCGACACTGGGCCGCTGGCTCGTGGTCGCCGCAACGGTGTTCTGGGGCCTGACCGCGACGCTGGCTCGAGCTGTCTTCCGCGACCACCATGTTCCCGCCCTGACCGTGGTCGAACTGCGCTTGTCGATCGCGGCGCTGGTGCTGTTCCCCTACCTCGTTCTGCGCCGGCGTTCCGCTCTTCGCATCCAGCGCCGTGACATCGGCTATTTCCTCGCGCTGGGATTATTCGGCGTCGCCGCAGTCCAGGGCAGCTACTACTACTCCATCTCGAAGCTCGGAGTGGGCGTGGCCATCCTGATCCAGTACCTCGCCCCATCACTCATCGTTCTCCTGGATCTGGTCCGAGGTCGCAAGGTTGGCATCACCACGATTGCCGCGGCACTCTGCGCCCTGTCGGGGACCGCATTGCTGGTGGGTGGAGTCACCGGGGACTTTGCGCAGGCAACGATCCTCGATTGGTGCGTGAGCTTTGCCTCCGCATTCATCTTCGCCTTCTACATCCTCTATTCGAAACGCGGTCTGAAGCGATACCCAGCTGAGACTGTGTTGCTCTATACCTTTGCCATCGCTGCGGTTGCCTGGGCCTGCGTCACCCCGCCGTGGGTGATATTCGCGGCGGGATACTCGGCGACCCTGTGGTGGATCTTCATCGCATTGGGATTGTTCTCCACCTTGGTGCCGTTCGGACTCTTCTATGCCGGCCTGCGGCGCCTACCTGCAGCCGAGGCCAGCATCCTGGCGACCACCGAGCCCCTCGTGGCAGTCGTGGCAGCTGCCCTGTTCTTGGATGAACGATTGGGAGCATGGCAGTTGCTTGGTGCGGGTCTGGTGCTCACCGGGGCCGTGCTCGCGTCCCTGCAGCCGCGACGCCCCAAAGACCTGGTCGCCGATCGTGATCGAAGCTGAACCCTGCTCAGGGTCTGCGACCCTGGTCCATTCGCGCGGGAGGAGCATCAGAGGCTGAGCGCTCAACCCACCCACGAGGAGCCGATGAAGACCAGATCCGCTGCCCGCCCGCTCGACCCGACGCAACCTGTAAGCCCTTCCATCCAGATGGTTTCCGTGGCAGACCTCCCCACTCGATTCGGTGAGTTCCGCGCGGTCGCGTTCACCGCCGATGCGCGAGGGGATGAACATCTCGCCATCGTCCGCGGCGAGGTCCGTGACCGCGAAGCGGTCCCCATGCGCATCCACTCGGAATGCTTGACCGGGGATGTGCTTGGCTCGCTACGCTGTGATTGTCGCGACCAGCTCATCGCTTCGCTCGAGGCGTTGGGGCGGATGCCAGATGGGCTGTTGCTCTACCTGCGGCAAGAGGGGCGCGGCATCGGGCTCACGAACAAGATCAGAG
>JANLOU010000585.1:0-2112 GCA_031366735.1 Candidatus Eiseniibacteriota bacterium | reverse complement strand
TCGCCGAGCTCGAGGGCGACCGCGTGGTGCGATTGGAGGAGAAGCCCAAGCAGCCCAAGAGCGACCTCGCGCTGGTCGGGGTCTATCTGTTCACTTCGTCGATCTTCGACAGCGTGCGCGCGATCCAACCCAGCAAGCGCGGCGAACTCGAGATCACCGATGCCATCCAGCACATGATCACCAGCGGCAGGAATGTGCGCTCGCATGTGATCCACGGCTGGTGGAAGGACACCGGTCGGGTCGAGGATCTGCTCGAAGCCAATCGCATCGTGTTGGCCGATCTGGAGACGCGTATCGAGGGCACGGTCGACAGCGCCACCGTCATCGAGGGCGCGGTGCATATCGGCGTTGGCACCGTGGTGGAGCGCTCGCATCTGCGTGGGCCACTCGTGATCGGGGCGAACGCGCGCATCACCGATGCCTATGTCGGGCCGTTCAGCGCGCTCGCCGATGGGGTGGAACTCTCCAAGTGCGAAGTCGAACACTCGATCATCCTCGACAACAGCCGCCTGCACGATCTGGGCGCACGCGTGGAGTCCAGCCTGATCGGCCGCGATGTCACCGTGACGCGCAGCGACCTGCGACCGCGGGCGCACCGATTGATGCTGGGCGATTCGAGCAAGGTGGAGCTGTCGTGAAGGTGATGGTCACGGGCGCGGGCGGCATGCTGGCGCATGCGGTGTTGCCGCTGCTGGAATCGCATGGCCACGAGGTGCTGGCGCTGCGGCACGCGGACTTGGATGTGACGCGCTGCGAGCAGGTGCGCCACCATGCGCACGGGTTCAAGCCCGACTGGGTGGTGCATCTGGCCGCATTCACCAATGTGGACGCGTGCGAGGCCGATGCCGACCGCGCCTATGTCGTCAACGGGCTCGGCGCGCGCAACTCCTCCATGGCAGCGGCCGATGTGGGCGCGGGGTTGATCGCGCTGTCCACGGACTATGTGTTCGATGGAGCTTCGCGCGCGCCGCGCCGCGAGCACGACATCGTGGGGCCACTCTCGGTCTATGGGCGCTCCAAGCTGGCGGGCGAGCGCGGTGCGCGCGAGGTGAACATGCGCCACATCATTGTGCGCACGCAGTGGTTGTACGGCGCCGGGGGACGCAACTTCGTGGACACCATCCTCGCCAAGGCGCGCGCGGGCGAAGCGCTGAATGTGGTGGACGACCAGACCGGCGCGCCGACCTGGACCGGCGACCTGTCGCAAGCGCTCGTGCATCTCATGGAGCGGGGCGAGTACGGCACCTACCATGTGGCCAGCAGCGGCGAGTGCACCTGGCACGAGTTCGCGGTCGAAATCTGCCGTCAGGCTGGGATCGAGGCGAAGGTGGGGCGCTTGTCGAGCGAGGAACTGGCGCGCCCGGCGCGGCGCCCGGCCTACTCGGTCCTGCACAATGGCTGGTATCGTCATGTCACGGGGCAGAGCATGCCGGCGTGGCAGGATGCGCTCCAGTCCTACCTCAAGTCAGGCGCGGCATGACGCTGCGCGGGAGAACGCCGATGGCGACGAAGCACGACAGTTCGGGTCCGCTCGAGCACGAGGCTCGCACGGCGTTGGGTGAAGCCGCCGAATCACTCAAGCGCGTCGAACGCGATTGCGCCAGCGCGGTCGCGGCCACCGCCGAAGTACTGATCCATTGTTTCGAGAACGGCGGCACCGTCTACTTCTGCGGCAACGGAGGGAGCGCGGCCGATGCGCAGCATCTGGCGGCCGAGTTCCAGGGGCGCTACTTCGTGGACCGCCCCGCATTGCCGGCGGTGTCGCTCACCACGAACACCTCCTCGATCACCGCGATCGGCAACGACTACGGCTATGACCATGTGTTCTCGCGTCAGTTGGAAGGCTTGGGCATGCCAGGGGATGTGCTGGTGGCGATCTCCACCAGCGGCCGCTCCGAGAGCGTGTTGCGCGCCATCTTCGCGGCGCGCTCGCTGGCGATGACGGTGATCGGCATGACCGGGGGCCGCGGTGCGGAGTTCGCGGACCTGTGCGATGTGGCGCTGGTGACGCCGCACCTGTCCACGCCGCGCATCCAGGAGGGGCACATCGCCATGGGTCACACCGTGTGCCAGTTGGTGGAGCACGCGCTGTTCCCGCCGCCGGCCAAGAAA
>JANLOU010000572.1:0-2859 GCA_031366735.1 Candidatus Eiseniibacteriota bacterium | reverse complement strand
CTCGTGGGCTGCCAGCTCGTGGGCTGCCAGCTCGTGGGCTGCCAGCTCGTGGGCCGCATCGTCGTGGGCTGCTAGCTCCTGGGCCGCATCGTCTTGGGGCGTGCAGGACGTGGGAGAGCTCCCATGAGCCCGAGCCGCCGGGTGCGCGCTGTCGCGCTCGGCGCTGGGGTCATCGCGGTGAGAAAGCTCGGCAAGCTTCCGTGGCGCACCGAGCGTCAGGAGTACGCGCTCGAGTACGGGGTCGGCGCGCTGGAGGTGCACGAGGATGCGTGTGGTGATTCCGCGAGGGTGCTCGTCGTGGACGATGTCCTCGCCACGGGAGGGACGGCGGAGGCGGCCTGCGAGTTGATCACGCGTATCGGGGGAACGCTGGTTGGTTGCTCCTTTCTCCTGGCCGTGTCGGGTCTCGGCGGCGCCGCCCGCCTCCGCGGGATTCGCACGGAGTGTCTGGTGCCGTAGACTGGGAACGACGGACCAATGGCGAGGATGCCGCAGGCGTCCGCGCGCGCCACGCGAGCAACGGCTTGAGGGGTTGCCTCGGCTGGTCGGGGAGGACTACCTTCAGCTCGCGTCCAGGTCCCCGTAGCTCAGGTGGATAGAGCGGAGGTTTCCTAAACCTTAGGCCGGGCGTTCGAGTCGCCCCGGGGACACTCCCGCAGGTTCACATCCCGAGGCTTCAGCAGGGCCTCGGCCAATTCCATAACGTGTAAACATGACTCATCCGGTTTCAGACGACGAAGTGGGCGCGGCGCAGCCGCGCGCCGAGAGCTTCGTCGATTGGTTTCATGTCAATTCCCGCCTTGTCTACATCGGCGGCGTGGTCGTCGCGGCCATTGCGTTCGGTGTCTGGTTCGTCCAGCGCACCACGCTCAATGAGACGATCAGTGCCGATAAGCAGCTCATGACGGCGAAGTCGTCGCTGAACTCCAGGAATCTTCCACTGGCCGAATCGGACCTGAAGAAGGTGGTGGACAAGTATCCGAAGCGTCCGGCTGGGGTCGAGGCGGGCTTGCTCCTCGGCCAGTTGAAGCTCGAGAAGGGCGATGCGCAGGGTGCGGTCACGGAGCTCGAGGCACTGAGCGCGAAGGTGCCAAGTGGCGCGGGTGCGTCGGCTATCCTGGGTTTGCTTGGTGATTCGAAGTCGCAGCTTTCCAAGCCTGCCGATGCGGCAGTGGACTACGAAAAGGCCGCCGCCCAAGCCACGGGGCAGAACGAGAAGAGCTTCTGGCAGGCCAAGGCGGCGCGAGCCTACCTGGACGGTGGAAAATCGGCCGAGGCGCGGAAGCTGTTTGAGGCGCTGGCCGCGCAGCACGACAATCTGGCGGCGGCAACGGAAGCCCGCGTGCGGTTGGGAGAGCTGGTGGTGGCGAGCAAGCCGTGACCTGAACCAGGCCACTCGTGCGGGAACGGGCCAACCTCGATGAGGCTGGCCCGTTTTTATTGCTCTGGGCTGCGCTTTCCATGCTGCGGTTCAAAAAGAGCTGCGCCGCAGAAACTCGCGGGCGATGCAAACGGATCAGCACTTGAGGAGCGGAGTGATTGGGGAAGCGTCCAGCGGAAGGCCAATCCTGAGTGATTTGAATGCTGACATCATAGTGCCACAAGCATTCAAAGGCCAATCAATATAGTACGTATAAGATGTATTATGTAAACTTATCCTGTGGGAAAGTGTGGAGAACAGGATGCTAACAGTCAGCCACTAACGCCGTAATGCGTTGTACGTGTGGAGTTTATGCGCCTGCACTCAAGCTAAATCTGAGGTGCCCTGCCAGGTGCCGCGCACCTCTGCGTTCTGGAAGGAAGATACATTTCTAGCTGACGCCTTGCTGTTCTGATAGCTCCGACTAGAGCTCTCCCAGGTTCCCGCGAAATACGATCCTCGCTTCACCCGCGAGCGACGGCTGCCAGCCACCGGTCGTCCTGGACAGCCGCACGCGCAACGCGCGTCCGGAGCGAGTGGTGAGCGCAACCGAATCGCTGATCTCGCCAGCCTCGGCCAGCAGGATCGCTGTCGCAACGGCCCCCGTGCCGCAGGCAAGTGTCTCACCTTCCACGCCGCGTTCGTACGTCCGCACGCGCCACGCTCCCCCAGCGTCACGCGACACGAAGTTCACGTTCGCTCCATGCGCCAGGGACGGATCATTCCGAAGCGGCCGACCGCGCTCCCGCACGTTCACCGTCGCTACATCGGCGACCCTGACCACCAGATGCGGAACTCCCGCCAGGGCGAAGCCGATGCTGCTCTCGCCGGAACAGAGCCGGAATGGCAGGTTTGGCTGAATATCCGTGACGGGCTGCAAGTCGATCTCGGGCCCCTCCGCCAACAACCTGGCGCTGAGGATGCCGGCATCTGTCTCGATGCGAAACTCGGAGCTCGATAGCAATCCGAGCTCGGAAGCCAAGCGGGCTGAACAAAGAGAAGCGTTCCCGCAGAGGTCTGCCCGAGAGCCGTCGCTGTTCAGGTAGGTCATCCGGTAGTCCGCACTGTCCGACGGCTCCAGGACGACCAGCCCGTCAGCGCCCACCCCGGTAGCACGCGCACAGATGGCCTCCACAGTCCTCTCACGCATGAGCTCGTCGGCCGGCGACTTCATGGCGTCCACCACGACGAAGTCGTTTCCTGAACCGCTCATCTTGTAGAACGCCCGCCCTGATGGGATCACGGTCGCCTCACAGCCTTCCGGTGATCGCCCACCAGCGCAGGCGCCAGACCATCCAGAACGCCTCGCGCTGGATATTGAACGACATCTTGCTCGTTCCCTCCGACCGGTCCACGAACACGATCGGTATCTCGACGATCTTGAAGCCCTTTCGCCAGGCCCGGAAGCTCATCTCGATCTGGAATGCGTAGCCGTTCGA
>JANLOU010000564.1:0-8712 GCA_031366735.1 Candidatus Eiseniibacteriota bacterium | reverse complement strand
GATTTGGGAGGACTGGCGCCGATTGCCTCTGGCAGAGGTTGCGGTCCCGGTGAGTTCTGGGGGCCGGTCAGCGTCGCGCGGGCCGGCGGTAGGCTGTTCGTGACGGAGTACAGCGACCGGCTTCAGGAGCTCACCGAACAGGGTGGATTCGTAGCGGAGCTGGGTTCTACCGCGTCATGCGGACAGGTTCGTGGATACCCGCGTGCGGTATGCGCTCTCGGTGCAGATCGACTCGTGGTGCTGGACGCGCTTCACAACTCCGCCGAGATCATCACCACGGGCGGCACCCTGATCGCTGCTTGGGGCGGGCAAGGCTCTGGCCCCGACCAGCTCTACGGGCCCTTTGACGTCGCCACGGATGCCCAAGGCCGGATCTATATCGCCGACGCGTGGAACGGGCGCATTCAGGTTTACGACAGCGGGCCCACTCCGGCGCGCCCCACGACCTGGGGCCGGCTCAAGACCATCTATCGTTGAGCCTCCGGGCATCGGCGCGGTGCTCATCTCAAGCCTGCAGCAGCCTCAGATACTCGCTGTACTCGAATACCCGACCACGCTTGCGACCGGTAATCTCGCGGACGATCCCGAGCGCTCCCAGTGCAGACATGGAGGCGGTCACCGCAGGCACCGACAGACCCGTGGAACCTGACATGCTCGCGATCGTGGCCAGGGGCCGCGACTGAAGCGCTTCGTGCACCCGCAAGGCGGATCCTGCAACGCGTCCGAGCGCTTGGATCCTCAGTCGGTCGGCCAAGCCAAGGTCCCGCAACGACTGAGCGACTGTGAATGCCTCATGCGCGGTCTGCTCGACTCCTGCTGCGAAGAACGCGACCCACTCTTCCCAATCCCCCGTTCTGCGCACCGTGTCCAGTAGGTCGTAGTAGCGAGCGCGGTGCTGCTTGAAGTACAGGCTCAAGTAGAGCAGTGGTTCCCGCAACACGCCTTCGACACACAGGAGCATGGTGATCAGCAGTCGCCCCAGACGGCCATTGCCATCGAGGAACGGGTGGATGGTCTCGAACTGCACATGCGCCAGCGCCGACTTGAGCAATGCCGGAGTCCGCACCGGATCGTCGTGGAGGAATCGCTCGAGGGCGCTCATGCAGTCTTCGACATGGGTCTGCGGCGGCGGCACGAAGCGGGCGTCTCCCGGGCGAGTACCACCGATCCAGTTCTGGCTGCGGCGGAACTCGCCGGGGGCCTTGCCCTGACCGCGCCCTCGATCGAGCAGCAGCGCGTGCATCTCGCGGATCAGCCGATTGGACAGCGGCATGCCGGCGCGGATTCGCGCGAGACCATGCTCCATGGCCGCGACATAGTTGGAGACTTCCACGACATCATCGAGCGGGACGCCCGGGGCCTGGTCAAGTTCGAACAGCATGAGGTCGGACAGCGACGACTGCGCCCCCTCGATCTGCGAGGACAGCACCGCCTCCTTGCGCACATACGAGTAGAGGAAGAGTTGTGTGCTCGGCAGCGAAACGGACACGCCGTCGAGCCGTCCGAGTGCGACATTCGCCCGCTCCAGTTGGTGGGCAAGCGTGTCGTCCGGCTGCAGCGGAGGCTTGGGCGGCAGCGGATCGGGGACGAAGGCCTTGACCGACTCCCCGCCCACCACCGCCGTAACATATTGCCCTGTCGAGGCTCTGAGCATTGGCCCTCGCTTATTTAGGGTTGCTGAGAAGCTGCTCAGGTTATTAAGCGTTCATAAGCGTACGCTTAATAAGCAGGGGCAACAAGGTCATTGGCCCGCAGTTGGCGTGCGTGCGCCGAGCCTCTCGCACTCCACGACGCAATAAACAAGAAGCGCGACGATCCGCTCGGGATCGCCGCGCTTCTCTGGTATTGCCGCGAGGGCCTCGTTTGCACCTCGCGTGTTGCGTGTGACGCCCAGCTGGAGGTGTCTGGGCGTCACGCTCGCACGGTGGGCCTTGCCCTCCCACCGTTGCCGTACAGGAAGCCTTCGACTGGTTGGCTTCTTTGGAGTCCCCCGTCGCTCACGGGTGACAATAGGTAAGACGCGCGAGTGTCCCAAGAAGTTGCAAGGCCGCAGTGAACACTCCCGCCGGCATTCCTCGAGCGGACCGACGCGGCAACAACGGCCGACCAGCGCGTGCCGCCCCAACAGAATCGGCGCCCCCCGCGAGGGAGGCGCCGAAGTGATCGTGTCGATTGCCCTGCTCAGGCCGGTCGGGGCGAAGGTTGGCCGAACGCGTCCATCTGGCCGCCGTCCTCATCCGGTCGCGCCAACGGAGCGCTCGCGCTCGGCGGGGGCATGTCCATCTCGATCTTCACCTGCGGTTCGAGCGTCTCGCCGCGCAGCACCCGATCCATTTCGTCGCCGTCGATCGTCTCGCGTTCGAGCAGCGTGTTGGCCAGCACATGCAGCTTGTCCTGATTGTCCTTGAGCAGCGAGATCGCCTTCTGGTTGGCGCGTTCGATGACGGCGCGCACCTCTTCGTCGATCAGCACCGCGGTCTGCTCGCTGTAGTCCTTGGAGCTCGAGATCTCCTTGCCCAGGAAGACCATCTCTTCCTTGCGGCCAAAGGTCAGCGGGCCCAACTTCTCACTCATGCCGAAGCGCGTGACCATGTTGCGGGCCAGATTCGTGGCCTGCTCCAGGTCGCTCGACGCGCCGGTCGTGTAATGGTCGAAGATCAGCTTCTCGGCGGCCCGCCCGCCCATGGCGTGGCAGAGCCGGTCCTCGAGCTGCTTCTTGCTGTGATTGTGCCGCTCTTCGGTCGGCGTATAGAAGGTCACGCCCAACGCGCGGCCGCGCGGGATGATGGTGATCTTGGTGACCGGATCGGAGCCCGGCACCAGCCATGCGACCAACGCATGGCCCGCCTCGTGGTACGCCGTGGTCTTGCGCTCCTCCTCGGTCATCACCAGACTGCGGCGCTCGGCGCCCATCATCACCTTGTCCTTGGCGTCCTCGAAGTCGCGATCGGTGACCTTCTTGTGATTGCGCCGCGCAGCCAACAACGCCGCCTCGTTCGCGATGTTCGCCAGCTCAGCGCCCGACATGCCGGGCGTGCTGCGGGCGATCGACTTGAGATCGACATCCTCGGCCAGCGGGATCTTGCGTGTGTGCACCTTGAGGATGCCCTCGCGGCCGCGAACATCCGGCCAATCCACGACGACCTGGCGGTCGAAGCGGCCCGGACGCAGCAGCGCCGGGTCGAGCACATCGGGACGATTGGTGGCCGCGATCATGATGACGCCTTCATTGGACTCGAAGCCGTCCATCTCGACGAGGAGCTGGTTCAGCGTCTGTTCGCGCTCGTCGTGCCCGCCACCCAGACCGGCCCCGCGATGACGGCCCACGGCATCGATCTCGTCAATGAAGATGATGCACGGCGCATTGCGCTTGCCCTGCTCGAACAGGTCACGCACGCGCGAAGCGCCGACGCCGACGAACATCTCGACGAAATCGGAGCCCGACATGCTGAAGAACGGCACGCCCGCCTCGCCGGCAACCGCCTTGGCGAGCAGCGTCTTGCCCGAGCCGGGAGGGCCGAGCAGCAGCGCACCCTTGGGAATCCTGCCTCCCAGACGCTGGAACTTCTGCGGCTCCTTCAGGAACTCGATGATCTCCTGAAGCTCCTGCTTGGCCTCGTCGCAGCCCGCCACATCCTTGAAGGTGATCTTGGTCTGCGACTCGGTGAGCACGCGCGCCTTGCTCTTGCCAAAGCGCATGGCGGCCGAACCGCCCCCCTGCATCTGGCGCAACACGAACATCCAAGCGACCAGGAACAGCACCAGCGGCAACCAGGTGAACAGCACATTCATCCAGTTGATTCCCACGGCTTGCACCTTGATGGAGGCCGCGGGATTGGTGGCGTGCACTTTCTCGGGCAGCGTCGCGCCGTCGCCGAGGAAGTTGGTCTTGAACTGCTTGAACGGCACATCACGACCCGCCACGCGCTCGACCGCTTCGGTCTTGAGCTCGCCCAGAACGCTGCGCGTCTCCTCGATGAAGGTGATCGCGTCGATGTTGCCCTTCTCGACTTCGGACTGGAAGCGCGTGTAAGAGATATCCACGCGCGGCGTGGTCATCATGCTGCCCGAGTACATGCGATACGCGAACAGCGCGAGCAGTACGATCAGCACCCAGAAGGCCATGGTGCGGAAAGGCTTTCCTGCCGGCGAAGGGATCTGCGGACCGCCGCGGCCACTGGGGCCGCGCGAACCCTTGCGCGTCTCGTCGCGCCGGCCGCTGTCGTCTTTGTCCTTGCGGAAGATCTGCACGATTCTCAAGCCTCCTCGACCACGCCCACGTAGGGCAGGTTCCGAAAACGCTCACCCGCATCCATGCCGTACCCGATCACGAACTCGGAGCCGATGGTCCAACCCTTGTAGTCCACTGGAACAGGGATCTTCCGGCACGGGGCCTTGTCCAACAGCGTCGCTACTTTGATGCTCGCCGCGCCCCGGGATTTCAGGAGATCGAGGATGAAACTGACTGACAGGCCGGAATCCACGACTCCTTCACAAAGAATGACATGTCGGCCCCGGATGTCGGAGCGCAGGTCCATGATCAACTCGACTTTGCCACTCGAGGTGGTCCCGTGCCCATACGAGGCGACTGCGAGGAAATCCAGCTCGAGGTCGATCGGCGTGGCGCGCGCGAGGTCGCACTGGAACATGCAGGCGCCCTTCAGGACCGCCACGAAAAGCGGGCGGGTCCCTTCGTAGTCCTGGGCCAACTGCAGCCCTAACTCGCGCACCCGCGCGGCAATCTGCTCGGGTGAGAACATGACCCGGATGTCGGGCTCGGCGTGCACGGCAGGGCGCTGCTCGGTCATGACACTCCACTCGAGACGCGGGGCTCGTCCCCGGTCGGGTTGGTGGTCCCAGATGAGGCCATCGACGCGCGCACGCATGGTGGCGCACCGAAGGCTGCGGGCAGCCGGTTCGGGATGCCCGCGGGCCCGCAGTCTAGCATCGGTCGTTCAATCGTGTGCTTTCAGGGATTCCGAGCGGCCTGCGGCGGCGGCCCGCCGCGGTGAAGGGCGCCTCGCGTGCGCGGCGGTGGCTCCCAGCGTGACGACTCCGCCCCGGCGCACCGCTCGAAACCCCTGCGGTAGCAACACCTCGGCGCGCGCCCCGCCCGCGCTCACCAGTCGCAGCAGCGCCAGCAGGTGCCGCTCGGTCAGGCGCTCGCGGGCTCCGGTCTCGCGCCACAGGCGGGTCAGGGCCAGCCGCTGCACCGCGCGCGGATGCGCGGCGAAGGCGGCGCCCTCCAGCGCGAGCCCGCCTCCCACGACCCGGCAGCGAGTCAGCGCGGCAGCGGCTTCGCGGGCCAGTGCCCGGCGGGCGTCGCGCAGTTCTCCCGCGGCCCGCTCGGCCGCGAGCGCCAGTGCTTCACCGCGCCGACGGCGGGTGGCAGCAGGCGCGCCGGGCTCCAGCGCCGCGAGCAGCGCCGGCACCACATCGAGGCGAAGGCGATTGCGCAGATGCGCCCGCGTGGCATTGCTCTCGTCCTCGCGCCACGCGATTCCCGTGGCGAGCAGATCGCGGCGTACGGCGTCGCGCGTGATCGCGAGCATGGGCTTGAGCCAGCGCCCGTGCCGCGGCCGCATCCCGCCCAGACCCGTCAGGCCTGTGCCGCGCGCCAGGCGCATGAGCAGGGTCTCGAGTTGGTCATCGGCGGTATGCGCGGTGGCGATGCCTGCGGCGCCCACGCGCCGGGCCGCGCGCGTCAGGAATGCGCGACGCAGGCGACGCAATCCCGCTTCGCCGCTCCAGCCGCGCGCGGACATCCGCGCCGCTGCATCCGTTCGCGCCCAGACCAGCCGCACACCCAGCCGTTCGCACAGCGCCTGCACCTGCGCGCGGTCCAGCGCCGAGGCGTCCCCGCGCAGCCCGTGGTCGAGGTGCGCTGCCACCACGGTCAGCCCCAGGCTGGGCGCAAGTGTGGCGAGCGCGGCGAGCATCGCGGTCGAGTCCGCGCCGCCGCTGACCGCGGCCAGCAGCGTCTCGCTGCGATGGATGCGGCACGGGCCCAGCAGGGCTGCTCGCAGGACCGGTTCGAGCCGACGAAGGCGCATGGGATGCACCATGAGGAGATGGTGGCGGCGGTAGGATTCGAACCTACGACCTTGGGATTATGATTCCCCTGCTCTGACCAGCTGAGCTACACCGCCAACGGATGGGTGGTCGGCCCGAAGGCCGAACGGACGAGGGAAATTAGGGAGCCGGATGCGCCCTGTCAACCCAGCCGCGCTGCGTCGCACGACGCCGCACGCTCAGCCCTTCGGCGCGTGCTCCACCATCCAGTGCCAGATCGCTCGCATGGCCCACAAGTCGTCGGCGTTGTACTGGGCAAGATCGGCCATGATCTGTTCCCGCTCGGCTGGGTCCGCCGTGACGCGCGCGCGCGCGAAGCGTTCGACCGACCACTGCGAACCGGCCTCGGGATTACTCCACTCGAAGCCCATGAACGGCGCGACTTTCTTGACCGAATAGCCTCGCAGCGGCAGGCGCAAGGATTGATCGACCGCACGGTGCAGGTCGAACATCGTGCCCGGCTTGAGCATATGCCGCGCGAACCGGTCGGGCGCGCCGTGCCGTTTAAGATAGCGCTTGATCCAGGTCACCTCGGCATCGTGCCAGTGCACCCAGACTGCGTCGGGGTGCGCGTCCATGATCTGCAGCGCGCGCGCCACGAATCGCTCCCAGGCGCGCAGGTCACCGCCGGGCTCGAGATCGGCGAGGATCGTCTCGGCCTGCCGGGTGGCATCGGGCGCCTCGACGGCAAGGCCCCACAGGTAGATCGGAATCTCCGAAGCCTCGCCCATGGCTTCGCCCTCGAGGTCGAACCAGATGGGCGTGCGGTGCGCGGGCAGGCGCGGGGGCTGCAGCCACACGGCCGCGCGGGTGTGATGCGCCCGAGCCTCCGCGATGATGCGCTTGGCGGTCTTGCGCAACACAGGCTCGGTGAGTTGCTCGGGTCGCAGCGCCGCCAACTCGCGGACGGTGTGGATGCCCATCGCGTGCAACGCCTGGGCGCGTGCGCGCCACACCTCGCTCATGATCTCGATGCGACCTTCCGCTTCGGCCTGCGCCCAGCAGTGCGCGTAGAACGGACAATGCTCGCAGACCGAGTGTGCGAGCAGGAGGTCGGGCTCGGGGGCCGTGGTCACCAGCTCCTCGGCGCGCGCGATCGCTGCGTCGTAGGCCTGCGGATCCGGCGGATTGATGGGCACCTGCTCGTGGTTGCCGTTGGTGACGATCAAGCGTGCGATGGGCGCCCCGGTGCGCTCGTGCGCGATCGCGGCAGCGTGCGCCATCTGCAGCGCGATGTCGGGTCGGCGCTCGGGACGCAGCGTGAGCTTGGCCTCGTGGATCACGATCGAATCGCCATCCCAGTACACGAAGTCCGGTGTGCTCACGCGCCGACCGTCCGCGGACATCAGCACCGGTTGCTGCATGGGGCGCCGGGTGACGCACAAGTGTTCGAGCGTCTCGGCGGCGGCATCCTCCAGCTTCAAGCCGTCGCGTTGGATCGGCCCCACCATGTTGGCGAACTCCTTGGCCACCTCGTCCTCGAGCTGCACGCCCCGATCACGCAACACATCGTCATGCGCCGTGCGCGGCGCCGCCAGTTGCGGTCGGTGGGAATCCAGCCACAGTCGCCGTTCGCATTGGTACAGCCGGTAGAGCACGCTGCCCGAGATGCGCCGAGGGCCTCGCGACGCGCTGCCTTCGAGCGGGGCGCTCATTGCAGACGCTCAGATACCGGGTTGCCCGGCGGCCGGGTCCACGCTCGCCATGCCGGTTTCCGTCGGCATCGGCACCACTTCGTCCTGCGGTCGAATGCGGAAGATGCGCGACAGTTCCGAACGCAGCGCGCCTTCGTCCAGGCGCTGGTAGAGCACGCCACGGTAGGCCACCGAGATGTGTCCCGTCTGCTCGCTCACCACGATGACGGCGGCATCGGTCTCTTCGGACAGGCCGAGTGCGGCGCGATGGCGCGTGCCCAGTGAAACCGCCGTGAGTGGGTTGCCCGACAGCGGCAGGATGCACGAAGCGGCCACGAGCGAGTCCTCGCGCAGGATCACCGCCCCATCATGCAGCGGCGAGCCGGGGCTGAACAGCGTCACGAGCAGCTCGGCCGAGACCTTGGCGTCCAGGCGTGTGCCGGTCTCGACGAAGTTGCGCAAGCCCACATTGCGCTCCATCACCAGCAGCGCGCCGTGGCGGCGCCCGGCCAGATTCTCGACTGCGCGGATCACTTCGCCCAGTACGCCGTAGTTCTCGCCGCGCAGGAACGAGCGGAAGTAGCGCGTCCGGCCGAACTGTGCGAGCGCGTGTCGCAGTTCGGGTTGGAACAGGATGATGAAGACGATGAGCCACACGGTCTTCAGGCTGTCCATGATCCAACGCACCGCCAGCAGGTCGAAGTAGTTCGCGACCAGGCCGATGAGTGCGATGACGAGCAGCCCCACGAACATCTGTGCGGAGCGCGTGCCCTTCACCAGGATGAGCAGCCGGTAGAAGAGCGCCGCGACCAGGAAGATGTCGAGGACATCGAGGAGCCAGAAGGGATGGACGGGAGTCATGCGGTCGCGAAAGTAGCAGATGCCCTGCGGGCTTCCTATACCCGAGCGTGGATCGGCAGGACCTTCGCGGCGTCAGCGCAACGGGCGGGCCGCGCGTGTGGCGTCGGTGATCGCGAGTGCGCGCGCCGTGGCCGCCACATCGTGC
>JANLOU010000561.1:0-7808 GCA_031366735.1 Candidatus Eiseniibacteriota bacterium | reverse complement strand
TGGCGATCGGGGTGCCGCCAAGCACCGCGGCCTGCCAGCGGAGCGGGCCCGTGGACACCGCGATCCGCCGACCGAGGATGTTGCGCACCACACGGGCGGCGGCATCGTCCGAGAGCCCCACGGGCCGTCGCGGTTGCATGGTGATCGAGACGATGGCTGCGATGAGTAGCACGGTGAGGTTCGTGAGGAACAACAAAGTGGGCCATCCCCGCCAGCGCTTGCGAGCTGCGGGAGTGGAGGTGGGCGGGCTGGGGGTGGGGTCGGTCATGGATGGGCGCAAGGTTAGCACGGCGCCGCTTCGGAACCCGTCGGCGACCCGCCCGAACGGGGGGCGTGGCGGCAAGCTCCCATGCGTGTCGGCCCGAGCGTGAGCGGGGGGAAGGCGCTTCCGAAGTGGCACGCTTGACGAGAATGCTGATAACTTGCCGCACATGGCCCTTGCCCGCTTCCTCCAGATCTCCGATCTTCATCTTGGTCGACCGTTTGCGTGGTTGCCTGCGGATCGTCGCGAGGAGCGTCGGCGCGACCAGCAGCGGGCGCTCGAGACCGCGGTGAGTCAAGCGATGGAGCGTGGGGTCCATGCGATCCTTGTCCCGGGCGACTTGTTCGACTCCCCGATCGTGGACGCCGGTCTCCTCACTTTCGCAGTCAAGACCTTCTCGGTGGCAGGCTGCCCTGCGGTGTTCATCGCGCCCGGCAATCATGATCCTGCGAGCACCACCAACGCGGCGTGGTCCACCCGCCTGCTGCAGGCGCGCGGAATCGCCTGGCCCGAGCATGTGCACATCTTCGGGACCCCACAGTGGACAGCCCAGTCCGTGCCGAAGCTACCCGGGGTGCGCGTGTGGGGCCGCTGCTTCACCGCCAATGTCGAGAGCACCGATCGGCCACTGGCTCCAGCGATGTTGCACGATGTGGTCGGCACCGATCCCATGGGGTTCGAGCTCGCGCTCTTCCATGGATCGCGCGAGGGCCAGTGCCCTCCGTCGCAGAAGATCACCGCGCCATTCTCGGACGACGAGGTGATGCATTCGCCGTTCGCCTACCACGCGGTCGGCCATTACCACGCGACCTCACGCATCGAGCAGCCCTTGCGCGATGGCGTGAAGAGCGCGGGTGCGCGCCTGATGTACGCGGGCTCCGCGGTGTCGCTCGACCATACCGAATCCGGTTCGCATGGCGCGCTCGAGGTGCGCATCGAGTATGGCCATCGCTTGCCGTTCGTGGAGGCAGAGCCGATCGAGCTGGATCGCCGCCGGGTGTATGAAGTTCAGGTCGAGGTGACCGGAGCGGTGAGCGCGGACCAGGTGGATCGCCGCATCCTGAAAGCCTTGGATGTGGTCGGTGCGAGTGAGGCGGATTTCGTGCATGTGCATCTCGCGGGTCGGCTCGGCGCGGGCGTTCGCTGGACGCAGCCGGGGCAGGAGCTGCGCACACGCGCCTTCCATCTGCGCTTTGACGCGCTCGGACTGCGTCCCGACCACGACCTCGCCGCGTACCGCACGGGCGAAGGTCGCACCACCGAAGAACGCTTTGCTCGGCAGCTCCTTGCCGAGATGGATGCGGAACCCAATCCCGAAATGCGCGCCGCGATGGAGCGCGCGCTGTACTACGGGCTCGATGCCTTCCGCCTGCGTGAAGTGGTGCCGGTCTGGGACGAGGTGGTGTCGTGAAGTTGATTCGGCTGCGCGCCGACGGGTTCGGACCGCTTCGCGGGGAATGGCACTTTTCTCCCGACCGCTTGAACCTGCTGGTGGAAGCGAACGAGCGCGGCAAGTCCACCCTGCTCGCCGCGGTCGCTGCGGCGTTGTACGGGCTCGAAGCCGACCGCCGCAGCCATCGCGTCGTCACCCCGCTCGAACGCTTCCGCCCGTGGTCGGGAACTTCATTCGGCGTTGAGCTCGACCTCGAGGTGGCGGGGGAGCGTTATCGCATCAAGCGTGATTTCGAGAAGGCCACCGTGCTCGTCACCAACGCACGCGGTGAGGATGTGACGCACAGCTTCCTCGAGGACCGCGAGGACTACCCCGTGGGGCGCAAGTTGTTGGGGGTCGACTCGGTGGAGTTCGAGAAGTGCGCATTCGTCCGCCAGGGCGATCTCGACCAAGTGGTGCCCGGCGACGAGAAGGCGCGTCGCGCCAGCACGCTGCGGGCACGGCTCGAGAATGCGGCCGACACCCACATCGGCGATACGAACGCGAGCGAAGCGATGCGAGTGCTTGAAGAAGCCTTGCGGCGCTACACCGCGCCCGAGCTGGAATTCACCGGAACGGTGGATACCGCGATCGACCGACTCGAAGCCAAGCGCGGCATGATCGAGGCGGACCTGCACGCGCTTGAACATGAGTTGGAGCGCGCCCAGGAGCCGCTCGAGCGACTTGCTCAACTGGGTGAGGAAGAAGAGGCGATCAAGCATCGTCTGCGTGTGCTGGACGGTGAGCGCCACGCCGGACACGCGGACGAGATCCGTCGCCAACTCGAAGAGAACGACGCCGCGCGCGCCGAGCTGCAACGGCTGGAAGCAGAAGCCGAGCCATTGCGCGCGGTCGCTCACTTGCCCGCGAACGCCGAGAGTGAGCTTCGCGAGACCATCGCCCTGCACGAAGCGCATCAACGAAGCCTCGAGGCGCTCGAGAGTCGCCAACGCGAGGAACTGGCAAAAGAGCGCAGCGCGATCGAGGCCGAGCTCCAAGGGGCGCGTTCGTACGAGGGGTATGTCGCCGAGGAGGCCGACGCGTGCCTGACCGTTGCGGCGGACCTGCGGCGCGTGGCATTGGACGACCAGCAATTGCGGCACGAGGTCTTCGTCCTGCGCAACGCGCTCGCCGCGCAGGGGTATGAGCCGGAGCGGATCCAGTTCCTGACCGCGCGCTTCGGCGCCTTGCCGGAGGAGCACGCGCGACTATTGCGCGAGCAGTCCCAGGTGCATCTGGTCTTCCAGACCGAGGTCGCTGGGCTCGAGCAGGAGCGGACCGAAGCCACTGAAGTCCTGCGGGGGGTGGATGCTGCCCGGAGCAGCCGCAAAGTGCCGGGCTGGTTCCTGCTGGCGCTGGGTCTGGGGGGAGCGCTCGCGGGCGCGGTGGTCTATGCCATGCAGGGCGCGCCGCTCGTGTGGATGAGCCTGTTCGGCGTCGGGATCGTGCTGGCGGGGATTGGCACTTCGATGCTCTCGATCGGCGGGCGCTCGCAAGCGGTGGAGCGCGATGTGGCGCTGCGCAAGTTGTCCGACGCGCAGCGACGCCTGAATCATCTGCGCACGCGGCGCACCGAGAACGAAGCCCGCCTGGCCGAGTTGTCGCAACTGATGGGCTACCGCGATTCGGTCGATGTGATGCGGCACTGGAACGAGTACTCACGGGTGGTCGATGATTCGGGGCCACTCCTACGCTCGCAGGAACGGTTGTCGCAGATCGAATCGCGCCGCAATACCGTGACCGAGCTGGCCAAGCCGCTCCTGCGCGCGATGGGCGAAGTGGCGCCCACGCCCGAATTGTTGGAGAAAGTGGCGTACGAAGCGCGACGCTACTTGAATGCGCGCGAGCGCATCGCGGGCCTGGAGAAGAGCTTTGGCTGGGTCGAGGAGGAGCAACGTGTGGTGCAGGCCGCGGCCGCGGGCATGCAGGAGAAGGCGTTGCGCATCCTGCAGTCGGCGGGGCTGGTGCACGATCCGGCACGCCCGTGGCAGGAACACATCGAGGAGCTGGCGACACGCGTGCGCAATCGCGACCGGTTCAAACTGATCCACGATGAGTTGGTGCCGTATGCCAAACAGCGCCTGCTGCCTGACATCGAGGTCGAGCAGCGTCGCCAACAGTTGAGCCTGCTCGCCGCCGACCATGTGCCCGGCGAAGCGCCGCGCCCCGCGGTGGAGATCGAAGTCGACGCCAAGCAGAGCCGTGCGCGACTCGAGGCGGTGCAGCGCGAGCGTTCCGACCTGCGGTTGCAGGCCGAGGAGATCTGGCGACGCTACAATCAGCTGAAGCCCGAACACGAGGCCGCCGTGGCGCGACTTGGCGAGGCCCGAGCGCGAGCGCAACGCTTCAAGCAGTCGGTGGAGCTGGCGAGGACGGGTATTCAAAAGGTCGCCAAGGACACGCACCAGCGCTGGGCCGATTTCCTGAATGATCGCGTGGTCGAGATCCTCAAGAGCTTTGGCGCGAAGGTGGACCAGCTCCGCTTCGGCGAGGATCTGGACTTCGTCGTGCAGTTCCCCGACGGCGCTCCGGTCTCGCGGGGCAAGGCGCATCTGCAACTTTCTGCTGGCGCGCGCGATCAGATGTATCTCGCCGTGCGGCTTGCCATCAGTGAATACTTGTCGCGGGGCAAAGAGCCTTTGCCCCTGCTGCTCGACGATGTGTTCGCGACCAGCGATGACGAGCGCCTGCGGCTGGGCATGCGCGCGCTGGTCGAGGGTGTTGGCGCCGGGCATCAGGTCGTGATCGTAACCTGTCATCGAGGGCGCCACGAGGACCTGCGACGCTTGGACCCCGAGATGTTCCGTGAGCATGTGCAATGGGTGGAGTTGCATCCGGTGACGGCGGCAACGCGCGCGTGAGCCATTCGTCGCGCGACGCGTTGCGTCAGGGCGTCGTGTGGCTGCTGGTCTCCGAGGGCTTCTACGCCATCATGCGCATCGCCACGCGCGCTGGGGCGGGAGAGCTGCACTGGGCCCAGATCGCAGCGGCTCGGTTCCTGGGAGGCGCGATCGTTGCCGTGATTGCTGCCCGGGCGCAGGGCGTCTCACTCCGGGTACGAGACTCCAAGAACGCGTGGCTGCGATCGTTGTTCGGCACCGGCGGTGCGTTGTGCCTGTTCCACGCGCTGGGCACCAAGGGCATTTCGGTGGGCGATGCGACCACGCTCTACGCGACCACGCCCCTGTGGGTGGCCGTCCTGAGCGCACCCCTGCTGGGCGAGCGCGTGCCCGCAGCCGTGTGGGGAGGCGTCGCGCTGGGATTCGCAGGTGTCGCCACATTGCTCAAGGCAGGGTTCGCGTGGAGCCCCACCGCGCTGCTCGTGCTGCTTGGCGCGGTCAGCTACGCGCTCGCGATCCTGCGACTGCGCCGCCTGAGCGGGCGCGAATCCAGCGAGGCGATCGCGCTGCACATGAGTCTCACCGCAGGCGGCATCATGCTGTTGGTGGCGCTCCCTCACTTGAGGCCCGTGCCCGCTGCGGCCTACCTGCCGCTCGTGTTGAGCGCGCTCTCGGGAGGGCTTGGGCAGGTCACGGTGGGCCGCGCCTATGCGCACGGCGCGGCGGCGCAACTCGCAGCCCTCGGCTATTCGGGCGTAGTGTTCACTTATCTGCTCGAGTCGGCGCTGTTCCAGCGCGCGCCGCAAGTGCACCAGATGGTTGGCGCCGCCATGGTGATCGGGGCCGGGGTATGGGTGGCGCTGGCCAGCCGAGCCGCGAAAACCGAGCCCGCCATGCTCTCCCCATCCAACCCAGAGGTTCCGCGATGAAGCGTCCCCTGCCGCTGTTCGTTGCGTCGTGCTTGCTGGTGCTCGCCTCGATGCCCGCGAAGGCGCACGAACCCGAGTCGCCGACCGTCGCGGGGGTGGTCGAGGCCGCGCCGGGCGGGCTCATCGCGCCCGCGGGCATCTCGGGGTTTTCACCCGATAGCGTGCTCGCGCAGTTGGCGCGCGAGGCGCGCGCAGCGCGCGTGATCCGCCCGGATTCCCTGCGCCGCCACCTGCGTCTGCTCACCGAGGAGCCGCATGTCGCCGGTACACCGGCCGACAAGGTCACCGCGGAGTACATGCGCCAGCGACTACAAACATATGGCTGGGATGCGCGCGTGGTCGAGATCCCGGTGTGGCTCAACTATCCGAAAGTGTCCGAGCTGGAACTGGTCGAGCCCGTGCACGAGCCACTCGCGGTGCGTGAGAGCGGCATCCCGGGGGACAAAGACGCCACCAACGCCGCCGTGTTCGACGCGTTCCATGGTTACTCAGCGTCGGGTGAGGTCACGGCTCAGGTGGTGTACGCCAACTACGGCGACATCGATGACTTCAAGGCGCTCACCAAGCTGGGCATCGAACTGCGCGGGCGCATTGCGCTGGTGCGCTATGGCAAAGTGTTCCGCGGGCTCAAGGTGCGCAACGCCGAACGCTTCGGGCTTGCGGGCGTGCTCATCTACAGCGACCCCGCCGACGATGGCTATGCTCAAGCCGATCCCTATCCGCGCGGACAGGGCCGTCCCGCGGACGCGATCCAACGCGGCAGCGTGCAATACCTGAACGCTGGGCCCGGTGATCCGTCCACTCCCGGCTGGCCCAGCACCGTTTCGGGCAAGCGTCTCAAGGCCGCCGACATAACCAGCGTGCCGCGCATTCCCAGCCTGCCCATGTCCTACGGCGAGGCACAGCGCATCCTGCAGCGACTGGATGGGCCGCAGGCGCCCAAGGGTTGGCAGGGCGGATTGCCGTTCACCTACCATGTCGGGCCGGGCGGCGCGAAGGTGCGCATGAAGTCCGTGCAGGACTATGCCGTGCGCCCCATCTGGAATGTGATCGCGACGCTCGCGGGACGCGAGTCACCGCAGCAGAAGGTGGTGCTCGGCAATCACCGCGATGCTTGGACCTACGGCGCGCTCGATCCCAACAGCGGCACGGTCTGCATGCTGGAGTTGGCTCGCGGCTTGGGCGAGTTGGCGCGCACGGGTTGGCGGCCGCGCCGCAGTATCGTGCTGTGCTCGTGGGATGGTGAGGAATACGGCCTGCTCGGCTCCACGGAATGGGCCGAAGCGAATGCCGCCGATCTCACCCTGAACGCCGTGGCGTATGTGAATGTGGACGGCGCGGTGTCGGGTCGCGATCTGCGCATTGGTGGCTGCCATGCGCTGGGCGGGATGGTGGCGGAAGCGATGCGCGATGTGCGTGACCCCAGGCAGAATCGGTCGCTCTGGAATGTGACGGTGGACCAAGCCTGGGCGGACGGACGCAGCAGTTGGGCGTCGAACAATCGCATGCGCCGCCTGCGCGGCGAGCCGCCACGCGCGTTCGAGTGGCGCCCCAGCGCATTGGGCAGCGGTTCCGACTACACCGTGTTCGTGGATCACCTTGGCGTGCCGTCACTGGACATGGCGTTTGCCGGTCTGCACGGCAACTACCATTCGATGTACGACGATTTCGAGTTCGCGGACCGAGTGGTGGACCCGGGTTTCGCGTACCACGCCACCATGACCGAACTGTGGGAGCGCGTCGCCCTTCGCCTGGCCGAGGCCGAGGTGCTGCCACTGCGTTACACCGACACGGCGCTGTTCGCACTGGACGAGATCCAGAGCCTGGAAGAACGCGCCGACGACTGGAGTGCGGGCAAGGCCGACTCGCTGCGCTTCACCGCAACGACCGTGACCACGCGGGCAGCGGTTGCCCGGCTACGCAACGCCGCACTCGAGCTGGAACGCCGAACGGACGCGGCGCTCGAGGGTCGCGGTCCGTGGCCAACGGGCGGGGTCGCGAGCGTGAACACCGCTCTGATCGGCGCCGAACGCGCGCTGCTGGGGTCTGGCTTGCCGGGCCGCGAATGGTTCCGCCACGAGGTCTATGCTCCGGGGCTCGACACGGGCTATGGCGCCGTGTCCTTGCCGCGCATGGGGCAGGCGCTCCTCGAAGGCGATTCCAAGGCGTGGGCGCGCGGATTGGGGCCGATTCTTCAAGCGTTCGATCGGGCAGCGACGGTGCTCGACCGCGCGAGGTGAGCGCCAGATCGCTCGGGGCTCAGCCGCAGTTCAGTCGTGTGTTGTTTCGTTGGAGTAGGGCCCCCGCGCGGTAAGAGGAACGGCCCGCACACCGAAGTCCGGGGG
>JANLOU010000544.1:0-7797 GCA_031366735.1 Candidatus Eiseniibacteriota bacterium | reverse complement strand
CTGCGTACCGCGGGCGAGGCCGGTCAGATCAGCCGCATCATGCTGTGTGGTGGCAGCGCGCTGACGCCGGGAGTGCCGGAGTTCCTCAACCGGCGCTTCAATGTCCCGACCGAACTGGTCAACCCATTGCAGCGGATCTCTTACGACCCGGCTCTGTTCGCCGGGCAGGACGTGATGAAGGTTGCGCCCCTTCTCACCGTCGGTATCGGGCTGGCGCTTCGCCGACAGGGGGACAAGAAATGATCCGCGTCAATCTCCTGCCGCGCGAGGAGAAGAACCAGCGCAAGTCGATCTCCTTCAACTTCAAGGTGGGCGACATGGTGTTGCCGGCGGCGGTCCTCGGCCTTGCGGCTGCGGTCATCGCAGGCACGACTCTCTCGCAGCGGTCGCGCATCACGGGCCTCGAGTCCTCCATTCAGCAGGTGGATACCGAATCCCGCGCACTCGCACCACAGATCGCCCGCGTCAACCAACTCGCGCAGGAACGCGCGGAACTGGACCTGCGCATGGGCATCATTGACCGCCTGGAACTGGGTCGCACGCAGAGCGTCAAGCTCATGGATGAGCTCGCCAAGTGCGTCCCTGACCACCTCTGGCTTACGGGATCCACGCAGGATGCGGGGTCTTCCCTCAGCTTGGAGGGGGTCACCTACTCGAATCTGGTCGTGTCCGACTTCATGTCGCGGCTCGAGCGTTCGCCCATGTTCGCCAATGTGGAACTGGACGTCGCCGAGCGCGGTGCGGTGTCGGATAAAGATGTCGTCAAGTTCCGGCTCACCTGCAAGGTGACGCCGGACGCAAGCGCCAACTAGGGAGGATGCGAAGATGGCCAACATCGATCTGAAGAGCGCGGCCTTCCAGAAGTTGATGCTCGCCGTGCTGCTCGCGGGCGGGGCACTGGGAGTGTATTTCTTCACCCACCTCGTGCCGTTCGGTTTCGCGAACAACAATGAGAAAACGGCAGTCCTGCGCGCCGAGTACGAAAAGAAGTCGACGGAGCTTGCGCGGGCGCGCGCGTCGGTCGCTGACCTGCCGCGGTTCGAGGCGGAGTACGACCAGCTGCATCAGCGCTGGGAGTTGGCTTCCGAACTGCTCCCAACCGATCGGCAGCTGTCGGCGCTGTTGCGCCGCATCACGCTCGCGGGCCAGCAGACCGGCGTGCGTTTCGTGATGTTCAAGCCGAACGGGCAGCGTCCGCAGGAGTATCACACGGAGCTCCCCATCAATATCCAGGTGCAGGGTGGTTATCACCAGGTGGGTTCGTTCCTCGCGGAACTGGCGAACCTGCGTCGCATCGTCACGGTGTCGAATCTGCGCCTGCAGACGAATGCCAAGCTCGAGGACGGCACGACGACGGCGGACTTCACCGCGTCGGCCTTCAGCCTGAATACCACTCCGGTCGCGCCTGTCGCCGACGCCAAGAAGGGAGACAATCATGGCCGGAAGTCCTGATCTCTTCGCGAACATCCGTGCGAAGCTCAAGGATGCAGTCGTCCAGCGGGTGGTCGGTGGTATCGCGGTGCTGGTCGCTGCTGCGGTGTTCGCAGGCGTCTATCTGACCCAGCACAAGACCTCGAGCCAGAGCGAGACGGTCGTGGCCACGCAGACGGCGTCGAAGGTCTCGCCGGCGGTGGTGCCTGCACCACTTTCGGTTTCGGCATCTGCTCCGGCGAAGCTGGCATCGTCCGAAGGCGCGAGCGCTCCGATGGTCACCTCGGTGGCTCCTTCCAAGGCGCAGTCCACTTCGCAGATGGCGCACCTCGACGATCACCTGACCTACCAGTACAACGCGCTGGGTCGAAGGGATCCGTTCCAGTCGCTCGTCAGCGGTGGCTTTGTCGGTGCCGACGTGGGTGGCGATGCCCCGCCGGATCCGGGCGGCATCAAGGTGGTGGGTATCGTCTGGGGGGCCACGGACCAGTTCGCTTTGGTCGAGGATGTGCGTGGCAACAGCCTGGTGCTTCGCAAAGGTGACAAGGTTCAGAACGGATATGTGACAGCTCTGAAGCGCGATGCCGTCGTCTTCAGCCTGACGGCCGATGGCCAGACTCAGTCGGTGGTGATCCCACTGATCCGCAAGGGAGATCAGAATGCACGCTAAAAAGGCAGGTCTCGGCGTCCTCCTCGCAGCCGGCGTGCTGATGGCCGGAATCGTGGGGCCCGTCGTTGCTCAGCAATCGAATGCCAGCTCAACCGTCGGGCTGGTGCGTACTGGCTCGGGTTCGTTCAGCCTCGATGTCGAGGGTGCGGACATCCGCACCGTGCTGCGCGCCATCGCGGAGTTCAGTGGACGCAACATCGTGCCGGGTAACGGCGTCAAGGGCAGCGTCAAAGTCAACCTGCGCAATGTCGCTTGGCAGGATGCGCTCAAGGCGGTCCTGCGCTCGAATGGCCTTGATTATGTCGAGGATGGTTCGGTGATTCGTGTGGACGATGCGTCGAAGCTCAATGCCGAGAAGGTGGAGCGGGAATCGGCCAATGCCCGCACGCTCGAACTGGTTCCGCTCGAGACGCGCATCGTGAAGCTGAACTATGCGAACGCCGCCGAGATGGGCACCCCGCTCGCACCGTCGCTGTCGAAGCGCGGCAGCATCCAGGTGGAGAAGCGCACCAACTCGCTCATCATCACCGACCTGCCGATCAATCTGGATTCCGTCGCGAAGATGGCAATGGATCTGGACTCGGCGACCCCGCAGATCGAGATCACCGCGAAGCTGGTGGATGTTGACGCCTCGGCGCTCAACAGCCTGGGCATCGAGTGGAATCACGGCATCGGGAAGTCCGAGTTCGTGACCGACGGCGCCGGCGACCCGATCCAGCTGAGCCCGGCCCGCAGCAGCACAGGCCGTGAGATCGTCGGTGGCAAGGTCAAGACGGGCATCGCGGACGCAGCGGGTACGATCAGTGTTGGCTTCTTCGAGAAGTGGGGCGACCTCGAGGCGCAGTTGCAGGCGCTGGCCGAGAATCGCAAGGCCAATATCATCTCGAACCCGCGCATCACGACAGTCGACAACCGCGAAGCCAAGATCGTGGTGGGCCAGAAGATCCCGCTCATCGTGCAGGATGTGGCCGGCAACCCGGTGTCGCAGCTGCAGACGATCGGTATCCAGCTCAAGGTCACGCCGCACTTGACCAGCGAGAAGAAGATCATCATGGACCTGCACCCGGAAGTGTCGGATCTCTCGACTCAGTCGACCGTGCAGGGCGGGATCATCATCAACACGAGCGAGGCGGATACGCGCGTGATGGTGGACGACGGCCAGACGGCCGTCATCGGCGGCCTGATCCGCACCAACGAGTCCACCGTGCATCGTGGCGTCCCGTTCCTCAAGGACATCCCGCTGATCGGCATGTTGTTCAGCTCGACCAGCACGGTGAAGCAGAATCGTGAGCTGATCATCTTCGTGACTCCGCGCATCGTCTCGACCGTCGCACAGAACTGACACCACGGACGCAAGGATGCGTCAGCGGCCGCCGGTCCCTTCGGGAACCGGCGGCCGTCTTGTTGGAATGGACTTGCTCTGGCCCATGCGGGAGCAGGTTGGCGCGCAGGGCACGCCGCGCTAAAGTGGGATCATGACACAAGCGGATGGGATTCCGATCGCCCTGATCGGGTTGATGGGAGCAGGCAAGAGCGCCGTCGCGCGAGCGCTGGGTGAGCGGTTGGGCACTTCGGTCGCCGACCTCGACGCCATGATCGAGGCGGTGGAAGGTTGCACGGTGGCGGAGCTCTTCGAGCGCGTGGGCGAGGCTTGGTTCCGCCAGCGTGAGGGCCAGATGCTCGACGAGGTGCTCCAATCCCATATCCGCGTGATCGCGTGCGGGGGCGGCATCATCCTCGACCCGTTGCGCCGCGCCACCTTGCGTGAGCAGTGTCGCGTGGTATGGCTGGAGGTGACTCCTGCCGAGGCCGCGCGGCGAGTGTTGGCGCACTCCCCCCAGGCCGCAACGCTTCGCCCGCTGCTGGCGGGGGGAACACCCGAGAGCAGGCTGGCCGAGTTGTTGGGGCAGCGGGACACGCTCTACGCCGAGACGGCGCATGTCCGGATCCCGACCGATGGCCGCACGCCCGCGCAAGTGGCGGAGGCCGTCGCAACGATACTGGCGGCGAACGCGTGAGCGCGACGCGGCGCGCGCTGTTCGCCGCCGCATGGACGACGCTGTTGTTGGCGTCCTGCGCCCCGCCGCCGACTCCGGGGGAGCTCACATCGTTCGCGGCCCGCTATCAACTGGAGCGTTCGCGGCGCGGCGCGCGGCTGGCCGCGGCCGAGGCGGAGTTGATCGTGCGCGTCGAGGGTCGCGGCACGGGCCGGCTGCCGGGATTGGCCGTGAGCGCCAGGCTCGCGGCACCCGACCGTTGTCGCCTCCGTGCCACCTGGATGCTGGGCACCGCGTTCGATCTGTTGGCCGAGCGCGACAGTCTGCGCGCGTGGTTGCCCACCGAACACGCTTTGATCGAGATCGGGGGGCTAGGGGATTCACTCCGCCGCCCGCAACCGGTCGCACTCCTGCTGACCGCGCTTGCCGCGTCGTGGGATCCACCGGCGGCCGCGTGGGCCGCGGCGAGCGCCGAGAGTGCGATCGTGCGGCTCGCCTGGCGAGACGGAGCGGACTCGTTGTCCCTGGAGCTGGATGGCGCGACCCGCCCGCAGCGGATGCGCATCCAACGGGATGGGCGCGTGGTGTGGGTGCGCTATTCGGGCTGGCGTCCTGTGGGCGGGCTCCAGTGGCCGGTGCGGATCGAGATCGCCGATGAGGCCGAGTGGTTCCGGTTACGCACCGAACTGCAATCCCTGCGAGTCTTGAAGCGAGTGAACGACCGGTGGTTCGTGCTGCAACCGCCAGCCGATGCTGAGCGGCTGGATTGGCAGGCGGTGCGTGCTCGGCTCGGCGCGCGAGGGGAGGAACAGCCATGAGGGTGTGGATCGCGGCGGGGTTGGGGTTGCTGCTCGCGCTGCAGGTGGACGCGGCCCCACTGGAATCGTCCCGCGCATTGGTGCGCGCACTCGCGCGGCAGGGCCACGCCGAGGCCACACTGCGCTACGCCGTGCCGTCTGCATCCGCAGGTGCTCCGCGCAGCGTGAGTGCGACGCTCGCCGTGGAACCACCCGACCGCGCGCGTCTGGATGTGTTGGCAACGGGCGAGCGGATCACGCTCCGCCAGGACGGCGGCGAGTGGCTGCAGCCCCAGATGAAACAGGTGGTGAAGTTGCGGCCTCGGCATGCGATGGCAGCGTTGCAATGGTGGCGTGTGCTGTTGGGCGATGGAGCGGGTGTGCGCGAACGGCGTCTGCCTCAGGGCGGGTACCGATTGGTGACGACCGTGGGCCGTGCAGATAGCGCGGATGTCTGGCTCGATCGGAAAGGACTTCCGGCGCGGCTCGAGCTGCCCGATGGTTCGGGAGGGAATGCGATCTATCGGTTGGCGGGTTGGCGGTTCAGCCGGGCGCGGGGCGAAGCAGCGTTCCACCTGACGACGCCCGCGGGCTATGTCATGGTCGAGATGCCCTGAGGAGTCGCCCGCCAAGGCCGGGGCGGATGCGTGAACATGGGAGCGCAAGGGCACAAGCACTCAACCGCACGGTGCCTGCATTGACACCATGCTGGCCCCCCGGCATCCTGCGACACAAGTTCATGCGTGTCATCGCCGGGGAGTTCGGGGGCCGCCGTCTACAAGCGCCACGCGGCCGCAACACGCGCCCGACTTCCGACCGGGTGCGTGAGGCACTCTTCATGTCCCTGGGCGATCTCACTGGCTTGACGGTGGTGGACCTGTTCGCGGGCAGTGGCGCCTTGGGGATCGAAGCGCTGTCGCGCGGCGCTCGCGAGGTGCATTTCGTGGACTCCGACCGAATCGCTCGCAGGGTCCTTGAAGAGAATCTGGACGCATTGGGAATCCGTTTGCGGACAAAGACTTGGCCGCTTACCTTGCCACAGGGCTTGAAGCGAATACTGGGAGTGCTGGCGGCCGCTGACCTGGTGCTCGCCGATCCGCCGTACGGGGGCGAGGAGGCGCGCGAGGTCCTACATGCCCTTGGGCGCGCCGGCGTGCTACGCCAAGGTACGCGTGTGGTGTTGGAGCGGCACCAGAAGGACGAGGTCAAGGAAAGCGCCGGCGTGCTCACGAGAGTGCGCGAGCGTCGTTACGGTGAGACTGTCGTGGACCTGTTCGAGGCTGGGGATCAGACACTCCCGCCACAGGAGACCAACCAGATATGAGCCAACGCGTCGCATTGTTCCCCGGCAGCTTCGATCCGTTCACGAACGGACACCTGGACCTGACGCGTCGAGCGGCTGCGGTGTTCGACCGAGTCGTGGTGGCGATCGCGGTCAATCCCGCGAAGTCGGGACTGTTCACTCCGGCGGAACGGGTCGACCTGATCAAGCGTTCGCTCAGCGGTTTGCGTGGGGTCGATGTGATGCACTTTGGTGGACTGGTGGTGGATTGCGCCGAGCAAGTCGGTGCGCAGGTGATCATCCGCGGGCTGCGTGCGGTCAGTGATTTCGAGTTCGAGTTCCAGATGGCGCTGATGAATCGACGCCTCAAGCCCGGTCTGGAGATCGCCTTCCTGATGCCCAGTCAGGAATACACTTACCTCAACTCAACGCTCGTCAAGGAAGTCGCGCGACACGGTGGGCGCATCCGTGGCCTGGTGCCGCCAGCGGTTGAAGCGGCGTTGTTGGAACGCTTCGCGGAGCCGCGCCGCGCCGCGCGCATGGCCCTGCGTCGTGCGGCCCCGAGAGGGAAGAAGTGATGCGGATGGGGCTCATGGAGCGAGTCCGTCGCGTCGCAGCGGCTCGTCCTCGCCGGTTGGTGCTGGCCGAAGCAGCGGATGAGCGTATCGTGCGAGCGGCGGTGAAGCTCGCGCGTGAGAAATACGCCGAGGTCGCGCTCGTGGGCGACCCCGAGGTGGCGCGCGCCACAGCGAGGCGCGCGGATGTCCAGTTAGGTCAGGTCACACTGTTGGACGCGGCAGACCCCGAGAGTATTGCGGGCACCCGTGCCGCGCTCAGCGCCGTGCGCGGGGATCGCCTGGCCGGCGCCGAGCTGGAACGCTGTGCCGCCGATCCCGTGTATCAGGCGGCCTGGCGCGTACGCGATGGCTTGGCGGACTGTTATGTGGCCGGCGCCGTGCGGACCACCGCAGAGGTGCTCCGGCCGGCACTGTGGCTGATTGGATTGGCTCCGGGTGTGAAGAGTGTCTCGAGTTTCTTCCTCATGATACTGCCCCCCGGTTCGCCGCTGGCGGGGGCACGCGAGCGCGTCGTGACCTTTGCGGATTGCGCAGTGCTGCCGGACCCGACCAGCGAACAGCTTGCCGAGATCGCCTGCCTCGCCGCCGACCACCATGAGCGGCTGACCCAGGAAGTCCCGCATGTGGCGCTGCTCTCGTTCTCGACTCGCGGCAGTGCCAAGCATCCTGCCGTCGACAAGGTGCGCGAGGCCACGCGGATCGCGCGCGAACAGCGTCCGGATCTGCACATCGATGGCGAGTTGCAGGTCGATGCGGCGCTCATTCCCGATGTGGGCCAGCGCAAGTGCCCCGACTCGGTGGTCGCAGGGCACGCGAATGTGTTGGTGTTCCCGACGCTCGATGCAGGGAATATCGGGTATAAACTGGTACAGCGTACGGCTGGCGCGGCCGCACTCGGGCCCATGCTGCAGGGCCTGCGCCGCCAAGCGAACGACCTCTCGCGTGGATGCACGAGCGAGGAGGTTGTGGACATCGCGACCATCGCGTGCGTGATGGGCGCTGAGTCGACCACCGCGGCGCGCTGAGGCGCCGCGCTACGAGG
>JANLOU010000520.1:0-2922 GCA_031366735.1 Candidatus Eiseniibacteriota bacterium | reverse complement strand
GACAAGATACCGCGGATCGTCCGTGGCCACACCGATGACCCGAGCGCCCGCTCCCGCGTAGACGCGATCCAGGGCGAACTCCACTTCATAGATCGCGCAGAGTTCCGCAACGAACAACTCCGGCACCACCCAGCAGTATCGCTCCTGGGTCTCGGCGCACAGCAACACTTCGGGCGCCAGTGGACGCGGGACGCGATGTGCATCTTCCAGACGGATGTGCGCGCCGCGCCCCCCCGCCGCGGCCAGTTCGCTGGTCACGCAGGCGATGCCGCCCGCACCCAGGTCCTTGAAGCCGCAGGGGATGCCTCGCTCGCGCACACGGCGGAAGACTTCGTTCGTGGCCACATTGAGCACGCGCTTGAGGAACGGGTCCGGCAATTGCACCGCGCCGCGCTGATCCTCCCGCCCCAACTCTCCCGAGGCAAAGGCTGCCCCGCCAAAACCGCTCTCGTCGGTGGGCTTGCCCACGAGCACGAAGTGCCACGGGCCGGGACCCTTCGGAACTCGGCTGCGGATCACGCCGTCGGCAGGGGCGAGGCCGACCGCCATGGCATTCACGAGGCAGTTGTGGTCGAAACCTGCGTCGAACACGGTGTCGCCACCAAGGTTGGGAACACCGAGCGCATTCGAATAACTCGCGATCCCCTCGACCACCCCACGCATGACATCCCGATGGTGCACATGCCCGCGTGGATCGCCGAAACGGAGCGAGTCGAGCACTCCCACGACTTCGGCCCCCATGCAGACGATGTCGCGCACGATGCCACCGATGCCGGTCGCCGCGCCTTCGACCGGCAGGACTTGGCTGGGATGATTGTGACTCTCGTGTCCCAGCACCAGCACGATATCGGCGCAGGGTTCCGGCAGCGACACGACCCCGGCGTCCTCGCCCGGGCCGATCAGGACTTGAGGCGCACCCGACGGCAGACGCTTCAGGAGGTGTCGCGTGCTCTTGTACGAGCAGTGCTCGCTCCACAGGATGCCGAACAGCACGGCTTCGGCCCAACGCGGTGCGCGCCCGAGCAATTGGGTGAGCAGGACGACCTCATCTCCCTCGAGCGAGACCCCACGCTGCTTGAGTCGTGCCGATAACACACGGGGCTCCCGCAGCTCGGCATCCGTCCATGCCAGTTCCTGAGTCGTCGAAACATTCATATCAGCGGCTCCTCGGCGCGCGCGAACAAGGCATCGACGCTGCGAAGGAAATGGTCCAACTCGAAGCATTGCGCGAGTCGCGCCGGCTCGAGGTGTGCCTGCACCGCGGGATCATTCTCAAGCCCACCCCGGAACGATGTGCCGTGGTCCGCCGCCTCGATCGCATGGCGCTGCACCAGCCGGTAAGCTTCATCGCGCGCGAGCCCCGCGTCGGTCAGTGCGAGCAGGACGCGCTGGGAGAACACCAGGCCGCCGCCGGCCTCAAGGTTGGCGAGCATCCGATGCGGATGCACCCGCAGCCCGCGCAACACATAGGCGAGATCGTGGGCCATGAAATGGGCAGCCAGAAACGCATCGGGCAGGATCACGCGCTCCACGGAGGAATGACTGATATCGCGTTCATGCCAAAGCGCTTGATTCTCGAATCCCGCGAGCGCGTACGCGCGCAGCAGGCGCGCCAGCCCGCAGACCCGTTCGCACCGGACGGGATTGCGCTTGTGGGGCATGGCGGAGGAACCCTTCTGCTTCTCGGTGAACGGTTCCTCGGCTTCCCGCACTTCGGTGCGCATCAAATGCCGGATCTCGAGTGCGATCTTCTCGAGGGTGCCGCCCACCACGGCCATGGAGGCGAGCAGTGCGGCATGGCGGTCCCGTTGCACTACTTGGTTCGCAACGGGCTCGGGGATGAGCCGCAGCGAGCGCAGAGCCTCTTCCTCGATCCGGGCATCGAGATGCGCGAGGGTTCCCACCGCACCACTGAACTTGCCCGCGGAGCATTCCTGCAGTCCTGCTTGCAACCGGTCGAGCCCACGCCCGAGTTCCTCGGACCACAGCAGGCATTTGAGCCCGAAGGTGATCAGCTCCGCGTGCACCCCGTGCGTGCGGCCCACCATGGGCGTACGCTTGTGAGCCTGCGCCAGATCCCACGCCGCCCGACGCACCGAAGCGAGCTCGCTCGCCAGCACCCGGCCAGCCAATTGGATCTGCATCGCCAGCGCCGTGTCCACCAGATCGGAAGAGGTCATGCCGGCGTGCAGGTGCCTCGCATCGTCGCCCACGCTCTCGGCCACCATCGAGAGGAAAGCGATGACATCGTGGTGCACTTCGGCTTCGATCTCGAGCATCCGCCCCAGATCGAGGCGTGCCCGGGCACGGATCCGCTCGGTGGTTCCCGCGGGCACATCCCCGCGCGCTTGGCGCGCCGCAGTCGCCGCGAGTTCCACTTCAAGCCATAGCTCGAGGCGCCGCGCATCACTCCACACCGCGGACATCTCGGGCCTTGAGTAGCGATCGATCATGTCAGTGCTCCGGCGCTTCTTCGAGTTTCACATCGAGGGACATGCGCTTGCCGTCCCGCTCGAGATCGAGATGGAGCAGGTCTCCCACCTGGGAACCGTAGATGCTGGCTTGCGCGTCTTCCACGGTGTCCGTCGTGCGGCCATTCACTCGCCGGATCCGATCGCCGGAACGGACGCCCGCGCGTGCCGCCGGGCCGCGCGCATCCACCACGGTCACCACCAAGCCGCCCATCTCGCGCCAACCCAACCTCTGGGCGATCGCCTCGGTGGGTTGTTGGACCTGCATTCCCGGCCACGCCACGCGGACCTTGCCGTGCAGGCGGATCTCGCCCACCAACCGTTGGACGAGATTGATGGGGATCGCGAAGCCCAAACCGATGGAACCTCCACCGGAGGAGAAGATGAAGGTGTTGATCCCGATCACCTCGCCGTCGCCATTGACCAGTGGACCACCCGAGTTGCCGGGATT